>JAUPLJ010000013.1 GCA_030837425.1 Patescibacteria group bacterium | reverse complement strand
ATATATTGAGTACCAATTAAAATCCAAGAGGCTAAAGTTATAAATGAAATAACTAAAACAATAGGAACAAATACGCTAGATATTTTATCAGCAAGTGCTTGAATTGGCGCTTTACTATTTTGTGCCTCTTCTACCATTTTTACAATATGAGAAAGAAGAGTCTCGCTACCAACTTTTGTAGCTTTAAAAGTAAAAGTACTGTTTGTGTTGATTGTCCCCGCTACTACATTGTCACCAATCTTTTTTTCTACTGGCATCGGCTCGCCTGTGATCATAGCCTCATCAATAAATGATGATTCTTCTGTCACAACTCCATCTACTGGGATTTTTGCACCAGGCTTTACTATTATTAAATCTCCATGAATAACTTCCTTAATAGAAATTTCTTTTTCTTTACCCCCGCGGATTACTAAAGCTGTCTTTGCTTGAAGATTTAGAAGTTTTTCAATCGCGTCTCCGGTTTTTTTCTTTGATCTCATTTCTAAATATTTACCAAAAGTAATAAATCCAATCACAACAATAGTTACATCAAAATATGTATATTCTGGTACACGTAAAAGATCTCTAACAGGAGGCAAAAGTGTTATTATTGTGCTGTATAAATAAGCAACAAGTGTCCCAAGACCAATCAAAGTGTCCATATTAGCAACTCTAAAACGCACAAAACGGACCACTCCATTTAAATATGGTTTTCCAATCCAAAAGAGAAAAATTGTTGCTAACACCATTAAAATGATATTGAACAATTGCATTGGCATTGGTAAATTAGGAATCCAAGAAACAATGCGAGAAAGAATGTCCCACATCATTAAAATAAAAACTAAAAAAGTTATGGGCAAAATAAAATGTATTTTTTGTTCTAATTCTAAAAATTCTCCATCTTCTTCTGGTGCCATGTGATTAGAATGCGAATTTTCATTCATTTCAGTTTCAGAAACTAGAGAATAACCAAGCTTACTGACTTCTTGATTAATAGTATCAATAGACAGAAGAGATGGATCAAAATCTATCTTAGCTTTTTCATTAGCATAATTAACTGAAACATTGTTTACATTAGGTAAAGCGGAAACTTTTTTAGTTATTATTGATGCACAAGAGGCACAATGTATTCCTTTTACTTTGAAAATGTGTGTAGCCATATTTTTATATGTTATACCAATTTTTTCTTAGACCTTTAAGTGCTTCTATCCCCTTCAAAAGAAATTGTTCCACAGCATCAGCGTTATTTAATATTTCGGTACGATTTGATTTAATGTGAGTTTCTTTAGTCATCAAAATACCATCTTCATGATGAGAAATGATAGCATTTAAAAAACGCAAATCAAAAGTATCATCTGCTTGGCCAAGATTTGCAACAACAGGATCTCGAACAATACGAGTATCACCATACCAATCTTTTTTCCACTTATAAAGTTCTGCTATGGCAGCTGGTTCGTTTTTAATAATTTCTTCTGATAAATTTTTCATTTCTGGACGAGTGGTATTTTTACCTAATTGTTCTGCTAAAAGCATAGCCCCTCTATGATGTGCAATCATCGCATTTATATATCTTAAATCAAAAGTCCTGTCAGCTTGGCCAAGACTCATATCATTTTTTAAATACATGGATATTTTATATTCTGGTGTTAAATAATAACCAATAACTATACCTAACAATAAACCTGTAGTAATAAAACCCATTGATAAATATAATGATATTTTTTTCATATTATTTTCTTTTTAATTTATAAACTTTTAATATTTCTTTTTTAGCTTTTTCGGTTTCCCCTTTTTTGATTTGATTAATAAGGCAGTGCCCTAAATGCCCTTCTAAAAGAACGTCTTCGATGTTAGAAAGACCCTGTTTAACTGCAGATGTTTGAGTAATAACATCAACACAGTAAACATCTTTATTTACCATGTTTTGCAAACCCCTAATTTGCCCTTCAATAATCTTCAAACGATTAATAATTTTTTGTTTGTCTTTATGCATATTTTAAAATATACCCCCAGGGGGTATATTTGTCAACTATTGTGCTCTCGGCAGGAATCGGACCTGCATCGTGGGTACCGCAAACCCATATTCTATCCATTGAACTACGAGAGCAAGCCCCTCCTTAATTTATTAGGGAGGGGTTGGGGTGGGTTCTTATTTTTCTAACTTTGCGATTGCTTTTGCTAACCTAGATTTCTTTCTGTTTGCTGTTCCTTTTTTGATAACTCCTCTCTTTGCTGCTTTATCAAGTGCTGCGAATGCTTTAGGAAGATTTTTCTCTGCGTCTTTCTTTTTCTTACCTACAATGAGAGAACGTGTGACTTTAACTTCTTCTTTCATTGTCTTTTTTCTTTTGTCATTCACAACTTTTCTTTTTTCTGCTGAGCGAAAAGCTCTTTTAGCTGTTTTTGTTACTGCCATAAAATTTTATAATTGTTTATATTTTAAATAAATTATTAGTCTATATAATACTATATTTAGCAAAAAAAATAAAGCCGGACAATTTTGCCGACTTTAATTTAGTAAAATTATAAAATATTACTTTTTTCTAAAAAGTTAATTATATTTTCACTAACCATTTTTTCATTAATAATATCTGTGTTTACAGAAAAATGAAAATTTTGAGGATTTGAAAGTTCACAAAAATTTATATCATACAATTTCTTAAATCTTACTTTTATTTCTTCTTCTCTGTCGGAAGTATCTTTTTTTGCTTTATCAAAAGAAATTTTTTCTCTATCTGCTATTCTTTGATAACGTATAGATGGAGAAGCTGTGAGTGAAATTCTCACAGCATCACTATTCATCTTTTTTGCAAAATACCAAGCGATTCTTGAATCTAAAATAAAGTTTGTTCTTTCTAATAATAATTTTTGTGTTTTCTCGTCTATAAGCCTGTCGATTTCATAATTTCCTTTATATCTGATTAACTCTTCGAAGAGATTTAAAGGGTTTTCTTCTAAAGGAAAAGCTTTTTTAGCTTCAATCCTCATGATTTCTCCCGCTGAGAATTTTACCAAATTTAATTCTTTTGATAATTTTTCTTGTACAGCATTTTTTCCTACTCCTGCCAGACCACTTATTAAAAGTTTGATGTTGGGCATTTTGACCTCCTTTTGTTTTTAAATTTTAATGAATTAGGTTTAATTTAACTAGACTTACATTAACATAAAAAACACTTTTTAGCAATAAATATTTTTTAAGGTATAATAAAACCCTGGGTGTTACAATAACAAACAATATGAAAAACAAATTAAACAACTTTATAACTGGTTCTTTATTGGCTATTTTATTAGCTGGAGGATTCGCTTCAGCACAAACAGCTACTCCTACAGTAGAAGTGACTGGCTCAGACTCTCCTGTTGTCTCTACTTGGGATGGGGGAGATAGAGGATACGGCATGATGGGAGATTGGGAGAATGGCCGAAATGGTAGAGGCTATGGTGAAAATGGTTCTTGGAGAAACATGATGCCAGCTTTCGCTGCTGGATTTATTGGGTTAGGTGTCTTCGTTGGTATTATAGGACTTATCTTAGTCGCCTTTTGGGTTTGGATGCTTGTCCACGCTGCATCAAGCGATATTAAACATAAACCACTTTGGCTTTTAGTAATCTGGTTTATGAATATCGTCGGAGCAATAATTTATTTCTTTGTCATAAAAAGACAATATGATGCGGAGATGAAAGAATGTGGATGTGAAAGTTGTGCTTGTGATGACAATGAAAAAACATGCGCTTGTGGTAAAAATGAGAAATGCCAATGTGATCAAGAAACTCACGAATAACATCATCATAAATAAAAAGATTAATTCTTTTTATAATTAAAAACACTCTATTAATTAGAGTGTTTTTAATTGAGATATACTCTTTTTGATAAAAATGTTAAAATAGGTTTATAAATATGATTTCTTATATTTCTGGAAAAGTAAAAAATGTAAACGAAAAATTATTAACAATACTAACTTCGTCAGGAGTTGGATATTCTGTATTTTCTACAGTAAACACTTTATTTACTTTAAAAGAAGGAGATGCTATCGAAATGCTAATTCACACTGTAGTTAAAGATGACGCACTAGATCTTTATGGATTCACAAACGAAGAAGAGCTTTTAATGTTTGAAAAATTGATTACGGTTTCAGGAGTTGGCCCAAGATCAGCATTGAATATTTTATCTGTAAGTAGTACTCAAAATATCGCCATTGCTGTTGAAAATGGAGACGCAAGTCTACTTTCTGGTATTCCAGGTGTTGGTAAAAAAAGCTGTGAGAAAATAGTTATAGAATTAAAAGGAAAGCTTTCTAAATTTATAAAGGAAAATAGAGATGTAAATAATAAAAATAATTTACTTGAGGAAAACGACGCTCGCCTCGCCCTCGTCTCTCTTGGATATTCTGAAAAAGATATTAATAATGCTGTAAAAGAATCAAAAGAAAATAAAGATTTCTCAAAAATGAAAGCGAATGAAATTATAAAAGAAGTTTTGAAGTATCTTAGATAAATTATGCCAGAATTACCAGAAGTCGAATCTTTAAGACTTGGCCTTAATAAGAAGATAATAGGAAGTAAAATTTTAAATGTAAAAATAATAAAACCAAAACTAGTCTCTAGTAATGGGACCCTGAGAAAAGTAAATAAGAAAAAAGAAGAAGAATTTAAAAAGGAGATTATTGGAGAAAGAATAAAGCAAATAAAAAGAGTTGCTAAAAATCTAATAATAGAATTGAATAATGAAAAAATACTAATAGTACATCTTAAAATGACTGGGCAACTTGTCTTTGAGTCTAAAAGAACCCATCCTAAATCCTTCCCTAAATATTTAGGGAAGGACACCTCCGAGCAGAGCGAGGAGGAGGTAGGGTTTAAAAAGGAAAGAATAATTGGAGGACACCCAATAATAAAAAGTTTTACAGATGATTTACCAAATAAGCACACTGCTATAATTTTTAATTTGAGTAATGGGACTCTTTTTTATAATGATGTGCGGATGTTTGGATATGTCCTCTATTTTAAAAATATTTTAGAAGCAAAAAACCACGGCCTATTTAAAAATATTGGCCTTGATCCATTTGATAAAAATTTTACTTTAAAATATTTTAAAGAAGGGCTTGGGAAGACAAATAGAAATTTAAAAGCTACTCTACTTGATCAGAAAATTGTCACTGGGTGTGGAAATATTTATACAGATGAGGTCTGCTTTGCTTCAAAAGTATTGCCAAAGAGAAATTGTAAAAGCTTAAAAGAAAAAGATATAGAAAATATTTATAAAAATATAAAAACTATTTTAAAAAGCGCAATAAAGCATGGAGGATCTTCTGTGTCTGATTATCTTTTAGCTGACTGGAGTCGAGGAAATTATGCAAGAGAGCATAAAGTTTATGGAAAAGGTGGAGAAAAATGTTCTGTTTGTAAAAATATTTTAGAAAGAAAAATTATTGCTGGTAGGGCTACTGTATATTGCAAACATTGCCAAAAATAATTTAGTAAAATTAATTACTTACGTTTATTGTATTAGTCTTTGGCTGATTGGGAAAAGATTTCTCAGATTTTGTTTGTGTCTCTATATTATAAGTACTATCATTATTGTTCTCAGAAGAAGTAGCTATTGCCCCCACTCCAGATGAATCGAAAGTTGTGGTCGGTGTGGCGCCACCATTAGTCACTCTTTGTGGGCCGCCAGTCAAATACCAAATAAGGAAAATAATCCAAAATATTCCAAACCCTTTCCAAAATGTAGACATAATTTTATTTATAAATTATATCATGAAGACACTTTACAAAAACAAAACACCAATACTATAAAATATTGGTGTTTTGTTTTTCTGTGCCCCCAGCAGGGATTGAACCTGCGACCTTCTGCTTAAAAGGCAGCTGCTCTACCAGCTGAGCTATAGGGGCATTGAAACAAATTTTTAGAGCCGCCAGCGCAGCTGGCGGCTCGCATTAATTGTTAAAATAATATATCATTTTTTTAAATAAAAGTCTATAAACAAAAAAGCAACTCTGTGACGAATTGCTTTTTTGTTTAGAATATTTAATTAAATTTATTTGTTAAATATGAATCCTAGATTGATTGACATACCTCCACCGTATCCTCCATAACCACCATATGGATATCCGTATCCAGAATAATTTGGATAATATACACCTGGTGTATAAATTGGATAATATGAATTTTGATTAAATCCAAAATTATTGCCCCAGTTATTGCCCCAGTTATTGCCGAAATTATTATATCCGTAATTATCAAAACAACTAGTATAATAACACCCAGAATGGTTGCTGTAATTGTTATAGCCATTATTATAATAACCATTATTAGATCCATTACCATACCAAAATGTTTGCGCGCTAGCTTTTGAAGAAAAAGCGACTACGGCAAATATCCCAAAAATAAACATTGTAAATAAAGCTTTTTTCATATATTTCAAATAATAACAAACTTAATAAAAGTTGTAATACTCCTATTATATTCTTAAAAATAGACCTTGTCAAGTGGTATTTTTTATTGTCTAATCTAGATTTCTAAGATAAATTTTTCTATTGCCCTCATTAAATTTATCTCTCCATTATTTGCTTTCATGGCCATGGTTGATAATTCTGACCCAAGCTTTTCAATTTCTTCTTTTGTGTATTTAATTTCTTTTTCTTTTAATCTATACATCCGGAAATAATTATTTTTATTCCCATCTATATATGCAGACCAGATCATTTTCCATTTCCACCAAATAGCTCCGTGAAGTGCTTGAGCTTCTTCATCTTCCCATTCTAGATATATTTTTTGAAATTCTCTCCAAGCTGCTTTTTTATCTCTTTTTTCTATAAGGTCGCAAAGATAAAATGGCTCAATATCTTTTTCTATTTTTTCTTCTTTACAATTAAAAATATTTTTAGAAAGTTTTTCTTTTTCTAAAATCTTTTCTACTTTTAAAACAGAAGGGGCTGGTGCAAAAGCTTCATCTAATATGAAAATATTTTCACTTTCTAAAATATTTTTTATATTTTCATACAAAAATTCTCTAGTATCTTCTCTTGATAAGAGATCTTCTATTTGAATTAATAATTTTTCACCGAATAAAGAGCCGCTGCCAAAATAATTTGGTATTAAAGAAATATTTTCCTTGGAGATATTTTCCACTTTTAATAAAGAGTCGTATTTTATTGATTTTTCTTTTAAAGAATTTTTTATTTCTTTACGAGCTCGCTCTCTTTTTTTAAAATCTGCCCCGTGTATAAAGTAAAGCATAAATTTATTTTAATTCGTAAAGATTGTCTCCTATTTTTAAATCTGATTTTATAAAAACTTCTTCTATTGCAGTATTTGTAATAAATAGATCTTTCCATTTTTTATCATTTAGCCTTTTCTCTAAAACATTTTCAAGAATATTTTTAAGGACATTTTTTTCTTTATCTACACATTCTTCATCTACTTCTAATATTAATTCATCATGAATTTGTAGTAAAATTTTTACTTTTTCAGAAAGATTGTTTTCTTTTATATATTTATCGATATCTATCATGGCTAGCTTTAATATATCTGCTGTTGTGCCTTGTATTGGAGCATTGATCGCAACCCTTTCTCCTTGGGCTCTTAAGAACGGGAGCTTTGATTTAAGTAGTGGAATTTGCCTTCTTCTACCAAGTAGAGTCTCTGTGAATCCATTTTTCCTTGCGTCTTCTTTTACTTTTTCTAAATAATCATTAAGGGTGGAGAATGTTTTTTTGTATTCATCATAAAATTCTTGCGCTTCTTTTCTGTCTACTTTCATTGAATCTTTTAAAGCATTTACTCCCATTCCATAAAGGATTCCAAAATTTATTACTTTCGCCTTTCTTCTCATGTCGCTGTCCACCTTATCTTCAGAGACCTTAAACACTCTTGCTGCGACCCCTGTGTGGACGTCTGCACCATTTTTAAATATATCGATCAGGTTTTCATCTTTTGAAAGAATAGCCGCGCTTCTTAAATCTATTTGAGAATAATCAAGTGAAAAAAGTTTTTTATTTTTCGCTGCGATAAAAGCTTTTCTTACCAATATCCCCTCTCCGCTTCGTGCTGGGAGATTTTGGAGATTTGGATTTTCAGAAGAAAATCTTCCTGTTGTCGTACCAGTTTGAATAAAATCAGAATGAATTCTTCCATCTTCTTTTACAAAATTTCCTAATGTATCTACATAAGTAGATAAAAGTTTTGTTAATTCTCTATATTCTAAAACTAAATTAATTATTTCATGAGAATCTTTTAATTTTTCAAGTTCTCCGGCATTTGTAGAAAGAGATCCTCCTGCAGTTTTTTTTATTTTTTCTCCGAGTTTTAATTTTTCATAAAGAATTACACCGAGCTGCTTTGGGGAAGATATATTAAATTCTTCTTTTGCGTGAGCAAAGATTTCTTTTTCTAATTCTCTGACTTTAGCGTGTAAATTTTCACTTTGTTGCTTTAAGATTTCTTTATCGAGAAGAATACCATTTTTTTTCATCTCTCTTAAAATCTCTATTATTGGTTTTTCTACTAATTCAAATAAATTGGTAAGATTTTCTTTTTTTAATCTATCTTCTAAAACTTCTCTTGCTTCATTTAAACTATCAACTTTTGTAAAATCTAATATCTGGTCTATTTCAGGATTTGTTATCTCACTATTTAAAAGATTGAGCATCACTTTTAATTCTAAAAAATCTTCCCCTTCTCCACTAAAGAGTGGGTTATTTTTTTTGTTTTCTGATTCTTCTTGCTCATTTAAATCTAGGCCGCCAATATTTAAATCACTTTCGTTAAAATCATTTTTTTTAGAGTTAGATTTTGAGCTAGTATTTATAAGGGGTTTTTGGCTAAATACATTTCTAAAACTTCTAAACTCAAACTCATTGCAGATCTTGAGAAATTCTGCTTCATTAAAATCTTTAAGCCACTCTTTTTCTGGAAGTGAAAAATTTATCGGCGCATCTTTTCTGATTGTTGCTAGAGTTTTTGAAAATATCGCCTCCTCTTCTCCTTCTATTATTAAATTAATAATTCTATCTGTGATTTTATTTGCTTTATCTTTTTTACAAATGTCTATAAACTTTTCTTTATTTGTGTGTAAAATCTCATACATTTTCTCAATAGGCCCAAATAGATTTATTAAAGTTGTAGCTGTCTTTTCACCAATACCTTTAATGCCTATAATATTGTCAGAAGCGTCGCCACGTAACCCTTTGTAATCAGGAATCTGCTCTGGAGAAAAATTAAATCTTTTCTCCACATCTTCATATTTATAGACTACCGTCTCACCTATTCCTTTTTTTAAAGTGTAGACTTTTACATGATTTTCTTTATCTATTAATTGCATTGTGTCCATATCGCCTGAGGCAATAAATATTTCTAGATCTTCTCCACGCACTTTAAAATTTTCTTTGGTTAATTCTTCTACTATTGTTCCAAGTAAGTCGTCGGCTTCAAATCCTGCAAGAGAATACACTGGAATATTTAAAGCTTCACATATTTTTGGTGCAAGCTTTATTTGAGAAACAAGTTCTTCATCAGACTTTGCTCTCTGAGCTTTATAGTTTTCATAAACTTCGTGGCGAAAGGTCGCTTCTTTTCTATCAAAGCAAGCGACTACGTAGTCGGGCTTTAATTCGTCTTTGATTTTTAAGACCATTTTTATAAAACCAAAAAGAGCTCCTGTTGGCCTACCGTCATATGTAGAGAATCCTACCATGGCGTGATAAGCCCTGTGTAGTAAAGCGTGTGAGTCTAACAAGACCAGTCTTTTTTTCATACTATTACTCACATTTTATCACTTAAAACTTAATTATAGAAATATCTCTTTCCTCTTCGTTTAAATGTTTAAAATCAATAGTAAAATCAGGATTTATTCCAACACTCTTTACAAACTTTTCTGGCCATTCTATAAAAATAACTTTACCTTTGTCCTGCAACTCTTTCTCTAAATCTAAAATCTTTCCTTCTTCACCTTTTTCAAATCTGTATCCATCTATGTGTATTAAATTAGTATAATCTTTTCTTAATACAAAAGTAGGAGAAACTATTACCCCTTCTACGCCAAAAATCTTTGCAAAAAATTTTGTAAAGGTCGTCTTTCCAGCTCCTAAATCGCCTTTCAAAAAAACTACGCAAGATCTATTTTCATTTTCAAAAAAAATTTGAATTTCAAACAAAAGCTCTTTTGCGATTTGTTCGAGATCTGTCTCTTTAATATTTGTATAATGTGACTTCATATTTATAGATAAATAATATCAAAATAAAACACAAAATGAAATCCCTTCGAAAAGATCGAAAGGATTTCATAGGTAATCATTTAATCAGATTAATCAAAGTTCAAGAACTCTACGCTTTATGATGATGAATTGTCTCTTCTTTTTCCATTTTTCTTTCTGCAATCCATCTACGAATATTCATTACGAGTACAACTATTATTAGTATTACAGCGAATAACACAAGCCAACCTAATAAATTTTGTGGGAATATCATTGATGCTATAGAAGAGCTTTTTGCAGTAGAGCTTAATGCTTTTCCAACTATGTTTGCAGTCATGTATGAAGATACTTCATCTTTAACAATTTGTGATCCTGTTACAGGTAGATTGTATGATGCATAAACTGTTGTGATGACAGCCTTTCCCGCTTCTGCTGTCGCAGAGACTTTTGCTGGAAGAATAAACGTCTTTACTTCTTTTGAGTTTATACCACCTATTGGTACTGTCATGACATTATCTTTTACTGTTACTCCACCTGTTGTGGTAGCATCCATAAATGATAATTCTGCAGGTAAAACTATTTTTGTCTCTACTCCACTTACCGCAGTATCTGAATCATTTGTGATACTAATTCTATAATTTATAATAGTACCTTGAGTTAAGTCTGGGGAGCTTCTTTCTATTTTAATAGATAATAATTTTCCGCCAGAATTTAATGTGTCGGCAATAGAAACTGTCTTAGCTACTGCGATTGATCCATCGGAGCAGACGAATTCTGTTTTAGTTTTTGTCTTTACTGATTTTTTTGGTGCTGCATAAACTACTGTTTTCTTAGCTGCTGGTAAAGTTCTAAAAGAAACTATTTTTCCTCTGTATGTACCATCTCTATTAGCCATAACAGCTCTACAATAGTATGTTGTACTAGCTTTTAACCCAGAAATAACATTTGAGAAAGATGATTGTGACATATTTCCAATATCTGCAGAGTTTGTTGTTTTTCCTAAATTTTCTGTGGTTCCAAATTCAAACCAACCGACTGATTGTGTGCGGTTTGAAATTAGAGCTACTCCATTACATTCTGCAGAAGTTTGAGAAACTTTTGTTGGAATATTTGTAACCACTGAATGATTTATTATTTCAACTTGTTTAATTATGGTAGTGGTCGTGGTGGTTTTTATTGGGCATGATTGTGTTACAGGAACCACTGATCCATCCCAACATGTTTGGTATTGAGCAGGGCAAGATTGGGTTAGTGGCACCGTGATACCATTCCAACATGTTTGCATTTGAGCAGGACAGATTTGATTAATTGGGATTGTTTGGCCATTAGGGCATCTTTGAGTTTGTGCTGGACATTGAGAATAATTATAAACATATGATCCATTCCAACATTGAACCATTTGTGGGGTTGTTGGTCCACAAGAGGATCCACAAGAAGGATTTTGATAAGAGGAACCAAAACCAAATGATGCGCCATAGTTATATGAAGGTTGGTATGCTGGATATGAGTATGCTGGTTGAAAATATGCAGGTTGTTGGAATGATGGAGGGATATAAGGGTTGATCACATTTGGACTTGGACATTCATTTTGGCTATATAGATAGATGTTTATTCCATCAGGACAAGTACGATATGAACTTGTACTTGGACATTCATTTTGACTATAGAGATAAGTGTTTATTCCATCAGGACAAGTACGATAAGAGTTTGTTGAAGGA
>JAUPLJ010000001.1 GCA_030837425.1 Patescibacteria group bacterium | reverse complement strand
TTGGTGGTAATTTATGTTTGTCTGTCGTCACTAAAATGAATACCACATGTGCTGGAGGCTCTTCTAGAGTCTTGAGAAGTGCATTAAAAGCTGATTTAGAGAGCATGTGGGCTTCATCTAGTATGTATACTTTGTATCTAGAGCCAAAAGTAGAAGCTTGCGCAGCCTCTGTTAATAGACGTATATCTTCAACACTATTATTGCTTGCGGCATCCAATTCAAAGATATCATCCTTTGTTGAGCCGATTTCTTTTGCAAAGATTCTAGCAACTGTTGTTTTTCCTGTACCACGATCTCCAGAGAAAATATAAGCGTGGTAGATCTTGTTCTGCTTTATAGAATTCTCAAGCGTCTTTAAGGCATTTTCTTGTCCAAGGACGTCTTTAAATTGCTCAGGTCTATACTTTCTATATAAAGCTAAGTGCCTTTCCTCATTAGTGTTTTTCATATTGAAATTATATTACAAAACTCGCCTATTTTTAAGACTTGACAAAAGCCTAATTTAATTTTTCTTTGATAAATTTATTGCAAATACTTTTTACTTCTTTCGCGTCTTTTCTGAGCATTAATTCTATTCTAAGATCTTTTGCATTATCAAATCCATTCACATAGGCTTTGTAATGCTTCTTCATAATATTAAAGCTTTTGTGTTTCCCTAAGACTTTCTCATATTTCTCTGTGTGCTCCATCAAAACTTTTAAGCGAAATGTGATATTGTCTTTACCTTTTTTTGTATCTAGATTTTGCTCCAATCTTTTATTGTATTCTTTATCGTCGAATAGCCACGGAGTACCAAAGATTCCACGGCCGATCATTATCCCATCACATCCTGAAATTTTAATCTTCTCTCTCGCCTCTTCTACATTTTTCACATCTCCATTTAAAATTATAAGTGGAGTTTTTAAATTATTTTCTTTACAATATTTTTTTATAAAATCTACAATTTCTTTTGAAAGATCCCAATGGGCCTCCACTAAGCTCATTTCTTTTCTTGTTCTTAAATGAACTGTGAATATATCTGGCTCGTAATCCAAAATATTTGGAAACCATGTCTCGTATTCTATTTTATTGTATCCGATTCTAGTTTTTACAGAAAAAGAGAAGAATCTTTTTTTATTTTTATTATTAAAATCATCTACGACTTTTTTTGAGGCTTCGATTATTTCTCTTGCTATAGCAGGATGCTTTATAAGAGCTGATCCTGATAATTGTTTTTCAATAGTTTTATCTGGGCATCCCATATTTAAATCTACACCGTCAAACCCTAATTTATAAACTAATTTTATAGCATTTATTATATTTTCTTTTTTTGAGCTAAATATCTGTGCGATTATTGGTCTTTCTAATTTTTTATTAAATTTTAAATCTATTTTTAGATGCTCTCTCCCGACACTATTTAATCCATCAGCTGAGACAAACTCTGTCCAAAATATATCTGGGCCAGATTTATTAGAATATTTTGCTATCATTTCTCTAAATACGCAATCTGTCACATCTGCCATTGGAGCAAGTACTACGACATCTTTTTTCTTTTTCAGTTTTTCTATAAAATTTAAAGACATGGGAAATTTTTAATTGGTATTAGTGCTTGAAGAAGTTGTAGCTGTAGTTGAAGCTGATGTCGAAATAGGAATAGAAGCTGGATTATCTGATCCATTAAATTTATAAAAAACTTTATTTTTAAATCTTAAATCTACATAATTTAAATCATTTAAATTATTCTTTAACATATTTTTAAGTGGATCAGCTATCAAAACAGAAGCAAAAGTTGTCCAGACTTCTTCTACATTATCTTTTGTATTCACAAATAAATATCCAATTTCATCTTTTGTATTTTTTAGGAAAATTTTCATATCGCCATTTGGCATTAATGTGCTACTAGCAAAAATGATATCTTGGCTTGGTAATCTCTTTTTAAATACTGACAGAAAGCTATTATTGGTATCAGTGGAAGCTTCATTTGTTTGAGAAGCAGAATCTTTATCTTTATGTGGAATTATATTATTGATACCAGCCTTAATATTTACAAAGCTATTTTGAAAAAAACTTTTAGCTGATGAGAAAAAATTTTGCTTATAAAGAATAAAAAGAATAATTCCTAAAAATAAAATAAAAAGAATGACTTTAACAAAAGGCTTTAATTTTCTTTTTTTCTTTATTATTTCTTTATGATTAGTTTCCATTTTTAATTAATTTAAAATACTGGCTTACCAAGAATTTTTCTTCCACCCATAAATGGCACAAGAGCTTCTGGCACAGATACTGTGCCATCTCTATTTTGATAGTTTTCAATAATCATAAGTAAAAGCCTTGGTGTAGCGATAGCTGTGTTGTTAAGTGAGTGGACAAATTTTAATTTTCCGTCATCGTCTCTATATCTGATATTTAATCTCCTTGTTTGAAAGTCATGAAAATATGATGATGACCCAGTCTCTCCATATTTATTTTTACTTGGCATCCAAGCTTCAAGATCATACTTTTTTACCTGACCCAAGCCGAGATCTCCACCACAATTTACAACTCTATGATAAGGAACATTTAATTCTTCTAAGACTTCTTCTGCATAATTTGTGAGATCCTCATGATATTTTACTGATTCTTCATGATTTGCTTCACAAAGTATGACTTGCTCTAGCTTCATAAATTCATGTACACGATACAATCCTTTTGTATCTTTTCCATGAGCTCCTGCTTCTTTACGAAAACATGGTGAAAAAGAAATAAATTTTTTAGGTAAATCTTTTTTTTCTAAAATTTCTCCAGAATAATAATACATTGTGGCGACTTCAGCAGTACCTGCAAAATAATCTCCATCTATATCATTATAAAGATCGTCTTGACCTTGTGGAAGATATCCAGATCCAAGAAGAGTTTCTTTTTTTACAAGTGAAGGCACTATCATTGGTATAAAATCTTTATTTGCCCATCTTTGCATTCCATATTGCCAAAGAGCAAGGTCGAGTAGTGCTGCATCACCTTTTAAAAAATATCCTCTGAATCCAGAAGTCTTGATTCCTCTCTCAAAATCAACCCAATCTTGTGCTTCCATTATTTCTATATGATCTTTTGGAGCAAATCCAAATTCTTTTTCCGTCTTATTGTCTCCCCATCTTTTTATTTCTTGATTATCTTCATCTGTATTTCCTTCTGGCACAGACATATCAGGAATATTTGGAACTCGGAGCATTAAGTTTCTCCAATTTTCCATTATAGTTTCCATTTCGGTTTCAAACTTTTTTAATTCTTCTTTTACGATAGACATTTCTTCGATCTTTGCAGCTTTTGTCTCAGGTGACGCAGTTGGTATTTCTGCTGACACAGCATTTTGTTTTGCGCGAAGGTCTTCTATTTTCTGAAGTAGATCAACTCTCTTTTTATCTGTATCAATCAATTCATCCACATTAAAAGAAATATGCTTCTTATCTGCAGCCATCTTGATTAATTCTCCATTTTCTCTAATAAATTTAATATCTAACATAAAATTGTATAAAATTAGTAATAAATAAGCTTTTTATTTATAAATAATATCACAAAATATAGGTTTTTTAGAATTGACAAAAAGCCTTATTAGTTATGTGACAAACCTATTTTCACTATTTCTTTTGCAATAATTTCAGCTGCGCCAGATTTGAAAGAGTTTAGATTATTTGTCCGCATAGATTGATATCTATCTTTATCAGTCAAAATAGAATCAACCATATTGATTAATATGTTTTTTTTCAAATTTATTTCTTCCAAAACTACTCCACATCCAGCTTTTTCAAATGTATATGCATTTAAACGTTGATGATCATTATTACTAATTGCGATAGGGATAATTATTGAAGGGATTCCCCAGCTTGAAATTTCAAAAAGAGTTGACCCTGCTCTTGTGATACATATGTCAGATTCTTCAAAATACCTTCTCAAATCACTAGATCCAAAATAAATATAGCTTTCTTTGTTTGGATCATCTTTTAAAATTATTTCACTAGCGATTTTTATTTTTTCAAAATTATTTTCTCCGACTTGATGCACGACTTTGTATTTTACCAAAAGATCTTTTAAAGATTCTAAAATCATATTATTAATATTTTCACTTCCTTGAGATCCTCCAAGCACAAGCAATATGGGCTTTTCTTTTCTGGCTTTATCATTTATAAAATTAATATACTTCTTTTCTACGATTTCTCTTGTTGGTAGATATTCTTCCAAAATGGGCTGGCCTGTGTAGGCTGTCTTTTTTTGATCAAAATATTTTGCAACTGAAGGATAACTTATTGCTATTCTCTTTGCGGATTTTGCAGAGATTAGATTTGTCCTTCCTGGGGCTGAATCGCTTTCGTGTAAAAATATAGGTATGAACAATATTTTTGCTGCAAAGACCACAGGCAAGCTCGCATATCCCCCTTTTGTAAAAATAACATCTGGATAAATAGAAAACAATTTATATAAAGCAACAAAAAATCCAACCACAGCTTTTAGTGGATCAAAAAAGTTTTCTATTGAAAAATATAATCTTAATTTCCCAGCTGGAATCTTTTCAAATTTTATATTGTATTTATCAAGAAGTGGTTGATTGTATGGTTTATCAGAAAAGAAAAACATCTCTGCTTCAAAAATTTGTTGAATCTGAACCTCTTCTTTTATTTTTTCTGCGACTGCGATCAGAGGATAAAAATGCCCTCCTCCAGCACCTGTAAAAACTATTTTCATATTATTTATATATAAATAATATCATAAATTTTGAAATGCTTTCTTTTTATATTACAATTAGATTATGTCACAAGAAGAAGCTCTTGATATTCTTAAAATGGGTCACTCTGTATTTTTGACTGGTGCTGCCGGCACTGGTAAGACTTTCGTCTTAAATAAATATATTCAATATTTAAAGACTCATTCCATATCACCTATCATCACAGCCTCGACTGGTATCGCCTCTACACATATCGGAGGGCAAACTATCCACTCTTGGAGTGGGATTGGAATTTTAGAAAAATTGGATAAATACACACTCGACAAATTAGAGCAAAATGAAAAGCTTTATAAAAAATATGAGAATGTAAAAGTCTTAATCATAGATGAAATATCAATGCTTCATGCATCAAGGCTTGATATGATCAATACATTATTCAAAAAGTTTAAAAAAAGTGATAAACCATTTGCGGGGATTCAAATAATTTTCTGTGGAGATTTTTTCCAGCTTCCGCCAGTAGTGAAAAATTATTCAAATAAAAACACAGAAAATATAGAAAATGATAGTGATAAAGAATTTGCTTACAATTCAAATGCGTGGAAAGAATTAAATCCAGTCATCTGCTATCTCTCAAGAAATTATAGACAAGAAGATGAAAAACTTTTGAAAATATTAGGAGACATAAGATTTGAAAGAAATGAGTCAGAAATATTAAAAGAATTAGAAGTGAAAACAAAAAGCTACAAACAAGAAAAAGATATTTTAAAGCTTTATACTCACAACATAGATGTTGATGCGATAAATGAAGATCAATATAAAGAGTTGGGAGAGGTCAAAGAATATACATATGAGATGACGTCCAGTGGTAAAAAGCATATTGTCGAAAATTTGAAAAACAATTGCCTTGCGGGAGATATAATTAATTTAAAAATTGGTACAAAAGTAATCTTTGTTAAAAATGATCAAAATAAAGCTTATCAAAATGGGACCCTGGGAGAAGTGATTGATTTTGCTAATAATGATATGCCAATAGTCGAGACTTTTGATAAAAAGAAAATCTTAGTAAAAGAAGAATCTTGGCAACAGACAAATGATGATGGCAAAGTCCTTGGGGAAATTTCTCAAATCCCCCTTCGCTATGCCTGGGCAATCACAATACATAAGTCTCAAGGAATGACTCTCGACGCTGCAGAAATAGACCTTGGGAGAGCTTTTGGATCAGGAATGGGGTATGTGGCACTATCTCGTGTAAAAGAGTTTAAAAATATAAATCTTGTTTCAATTGGAAAGCACGCACTTCGAATAAATAGTGGAGTATTAAAACAAGATAAAATTTTTCAAGAAAAATCAGAAAGAGCGAGCCTGGCCATTAAAAAATATTTTGATGATAGAGAAATGAAAGCGAAACTCAAAAAGAAACAAGAAGATTTTATCACCTATTGTGGTGGAAGCTTAGCTGAAGTAGAAATCCAAGAAGAAAACTTTTTTGAAGAAGCAAAACCAAAAATAAAGACAACACTAGTCACTTTAGAATTAGTAAAACAAGAAATACTTCCAAAATATATTGCTGAAAAAAGAAATCTCACACTTGGCACGATTGTTGGACATATTGAAGAATTGTTTGAAGCAAGAGAAATAAAAGAGTCTGATATAGAATATATTTTTAAAGACATAGAAAAGCATTATTCTGGCGGTGATATGAAAATTATTAAAAAGATTTTAATGAGTGACAGAGGGCTAAAAGCAAAACATGATGAATTAAATAAAAAACACAAAATTGAAATTGATTTTAGTACTTTAAAATTGCTACGTTTAAAAATTTAAGATTTGACAAAATATATCCTTTTGCTACTATGTATCTAGTATCAAAATTATCTAATCAAATTAAAAGCTCTTTAATATGAAAAAAATAATTGGAAAATTTTTTAGTTTTTTAAATCTAGTTAAAATATACATATTTTGTTTATTTGGAAGTATATTCTTCATGGCAATAATCATGTTTTTTATTATAGCTGTAATTGAAAGTAAAAATAAACAAAGAATATATTATTTAAACTTTTCAAATCCATCATTCAGAATACTTACAGTTATAATAATATTTTTAACTCTTATTCTATCTATAATCTTGTACGCTCGAATATTAGCTCAATTCAAAAAATTAGACAAAAAATAAATCCAAAATTTGAAAAACTTTAAAGCTTAGTATGAAAATATTAAGCTTTTTATTTTACAAAATACATGTCATGATTATAATCTGAGACACCAAGATATTCTATATTTCCTAAATCATCCCCTTCTAGATCGAGATCTATCACTTTTGTTTCTCCAAAATTATTTTTTCTATTTTGAATAAATTTAAAGACTCTTTCAAAATCTTTACAGCTTCTACATCCTTCACCTGCCCCACCCTCATTTTTGCAAACATAATCTCCCTTCTCACGAAAATTTTTAATTTGTACACCAAGCTCTAAGATTTTCTTTTCAGTCTCATGTATATTTTCCAATTTCTTTTGATCTATTTGAATGAGATGAAATTCTTCATGCTCACTATTCTCTTTTTTGTTATCCTGATCCAAATACCAATAAGCCGCTTCCGATATCTCATAAATCTTCTTACTATTTTGCTTCATTAGATTTGAAATGAGTAAATAATAAATAGGAAGCTGAAATGAATCATCATCTTCATCATTTCTCCCAGTCTTAAAATCAACAATTCTTATTGAGCCATTTTCTAAATATTCTATCCAATCTACACTTCCACAAAGGACTATATTTTCATCTTCTGATAAATAATAATTTGGCACCATATCTCCTTTATAAAAATAATCTTGTGGGATAATTTTATTTAATAAAATCTTAGGATTGTCTATTATCTTCTGAAGCATTTCTTCACCACGCAGATAAAAACTTTTTTCTTCTTCTTCAGTTTCAAATCCACCTTTTTTCCCATTATATTTACTCCATTCTTTTTCAAAATTGTTTAAAAGATTTTCTTTGATATCTTTTTCTCTTTCATCGCTCTTTATTTTCTTTAAATCTTCAATCACTTTGTGTATTGCGATGCCAAGTGTTAGATGTGGCGAAGCGATATTTATTTTTCTTTTTGAAATGGGATCCTTAAACATATTCTTCAAATAATAAAGCCTACCGCATGACAAAAAATCTCGAATAGAAGAATGTGATATCCAAACTGATTTGTATTTATCTGGCATAATTTTGCGTTTAATGATTTAATTGTTTAAAAATAAAATGTATTTTCTTGAACTTTCGCTTGCGGGGTTTGCGAAAGAAAATATTTTTTATTTTTATTATTACTCATATATTTTACCATCTATCAAGTCTCTTTCAAATTCTAATATTCCATTTATATTTTTTTCATATTTTGAAATATCTATTTTTTGAAGCTCGTCGATATTTTTAATTATTTTATAGACTCTTATTATTAGTTTTTCAAAATCCATCCACTCCTCTTTTGTAATATCGCTCTCAAAATTTAAATTTAATTCTAAAATATTCTCATCATCGATAAAGCATAGTTTACCAATATTCACTTTTTTATTTTTGAAACTTCTACTGTTTTCAAGAAGGATTTTATAAAACATTAATTGATGGCGATAATTATGTTTTTTGATATTTTCCCAGTCACCATTTTTGGCATCTTCTTTTTTTGCTTTCTTTATTTCAAAATCTTTAAAAGCTTTTCCAGATTTAAGATCAATCACTTTTATTTCCTCCCCATTCAACAAAACTCTGTCTATCTTTCCTTTAAATTCTGCGCCATCTAAAATAATTCCTTCATTTTTAAAATCAACTTCTGTTTTAGAATTTTTCGCTTCTTTGAGTACTTCACTCTGCTTTAATTTATAAAAATTTTCAAGATGCTCTTCGCCTTTTGATACTAGATCCGTCTCATCTTCTTTTAAGAGTCTAGCTTTTTCGATTTCACGCTTAAAAATATCTTTTATTGTTTTTACATTTGGTGCTTTACCATCTCTTTTTGAAAGTACATACATTTCTTCAATAGATTTGTGAAGTGCTGATCCATATACAGCGCTTGGTGATTTTGCTTGGGGAAACAGGAGAAGATTTTGCTCTAAAAATAATTTTGGTCCACCTTTTGTGATATCCAAAAAATTATTTAAATGAGTTGGAGAGAGTTTATAATCTTCTAAAATTTTCTCGAGCAAAGCTTTTTCACTTTTTGCAAATGGTGGAATATTGTAAATCTTTAATCCATTTTTAAGATCCAGATTTTCTATCTCTACATTTTTAGAATTTATTTCTTTAAAGTCTGCTAAGAAAGAAAGTATCTCGTCGCTATTTGTAATATAAATAGTGTGCTTTGCGCGAGTGGCTCCTACGAAAAATAGTCGGAGAAAATCATCCTCATTGTCAGACATCCTCGAATAAGGCATATTCATCGGAAGCGGCACTTTGTTTGCAAAACCTTTGCTCTTCCAAATGCTTTCATCAGCAGAAATTAAAAATACATATTCAAATTCTAAACCTTTTGCTTTGTGGCTAGTCATCAGATTTATTGCGGCTCTATCACCCACGAAGCTTGTCTTGTTTAGTAATGCTACATTATAATTTTTATGAAGCTCAATGAATGTTGAAAGATCTCCGACTAGTAGCTTTTCACCTTTTTTAAACTCACGCAATGAATAAATAAACACACGCAGACTTGAAAGGAAATGGATATATGATGCGAGGTCTCCCCTTATTGCACTTTCTCCAAAATAAAAGTTTTTATAATTTGAGACAAATTTACTTTTTAATTTTGGTATAGAATTATTAAAATATTCGTCTTCATTTTCATCAGTTGATAATTCTAAATCTTTACTTCCGATTAATATATCTAAAATAATCTCAAGTGAGATAGTCTTTGAAAGAATTCCAAGCTCTATGAAAAACTTCGCAAGCTCAGCTACACGCTCATTTTTGGAATCTTTCATCACAGAGAGCCAAGTCTTCTTTTCTTCATATGCATCACGAGAGATTTCCCATATAGAAAATCTATCAATATCAAAAAATTCATAAGACAAAATCTCTGGAAGAAGCTCGTCTCCCTCTTCACCCTTTTGATCTGCGACAGTTTCTAAAAATTTACAGATCTTTATAAGTGGCTCGATATGCCTCTGCTCAAAGACAGACTCTTTTCTTTCATAATTGTAAGGGATATTTTCATTATCAAGATAAGGAAGAATCTCTTGCAAGTTTGCATGCTTTCTAGAAATTATTGCTATCTCTTTTGGATCGACATTTTTATCAAGTAGATTTTTAATTTCTTTTGCTACAAATAAATATTCTTTCTCGCGTGCATCAAATGAATTTATAAATATTTCTCCATCTTTTATATCACTATTCCTTGCGACTAATTCTTTTAATAGATTTTTATTTTTATTTACCAATCTTTCATCTGCTTTTTCGATCAGTGATTTTGCAAAATCGAGGACCTTTTGAGTAGATCTATAATTCTCAGTGAGCACGATAAACTTCACCTCGCGATACATATTTTGAAAATTAAAAATGTTATTTAATTCTGCCCCTTGAAATTTAAAAATAGATTGATCATCATCACCCACAGCAAAGACATTTGCGCGTCCCTCAAGTACAGGGTTATTTGTAATAGACTCTACTAATTTTATCTGTGCCAAATTTGTATCTTGAAATTCATCAATCAAAATATATTGATATGTCTCCTCAATCTCTGCACGCAATGTGTGATTGTTTATTAATCTATCTCTCACATAGATGATCATGTCATTAAAATCAAAAAATCCTAATCTCTGCAGACATGCTTGATATTCTTCATAAATGTCACAAGTGGCAAAAAGTTTATCGAGATATTTTTCTTCTTTAAAGATAAATTTATCGTCTTCATCTTTCTCAAAAAGTTTTAGCTTTGCTTTGCTTAAATTTTCATCTTCGATTTCCTTGGAGAGATATATTGCATAGGCTTTACCAACTTCTGTGCCACTTTTTGCAAAATCATCTTGTAAAGCCAGAAATTCTTCTTTTGCTCCTTTTGCGCGAAGATTTTCTGGGACTTTTTCTAATATTGGCTTTAATATTGTGAGTTCACGCCTATTCTTTTCTAATTTTTCTTTTACTTCCCTAGGTGATAGGCCTGCTTCTTTAAAATTTTGAATTCTCGTCTTCACATCATTAAAATACGCATAGCCTCTCTCTTCATGATGTCCATATAGAGGATTTCCATATCTCAAATTTTTAAAAATAGATTCGAGTATTTCATTTTGCTTTAATTCTGCAATTGGCTCAAATCTATGCGCATCAAAAAAGTGCTCAGGATATTTTGAAATGATCTCTGTACAAAATGCATGAAAGGTAAAAATGGGTACTTTATAAGCTGTCGAGCCTATGATCTTTGTGAGCCTCTCCAGCATGTTTTTAGTCGCGCTCTCGGTGAATGTCAGGCATAATATCTCATCTGGCTTTGCGAGGCCTTTGTAGATTATGTTTGCGATGCGGAGTGCTAATAATTCTGTTTTTCCGCTTCCTGGCCCCGCGACAACTATCACAGGCCCATCCAGAGCATCCACAGCTTCTCTTTGGGCTTTATTTAGCTTATTCAATCTCTCTTCAAAAATTTGATTTTGCTCCAAAAGTTCTTTGGTCATGGATGAATTATAGCATTAAGTTATCCACTTTTTCTATCTATAATACAATACTATTTATAGTATGACAATTAATAAAAACTTTGATAAAATTATTATATCTAATACAAAATATTAGACGAATTCATTATCTTGTCGTTTTAATAAAGATAAAATAATTAAATTTATTATGGCAAAATACAGAAGGGCTGATGACGGAACATATACAACAGAATCTTATGCTAAAAAGCACCCAAATACCACAATAAAAACTAAAAAATAAAATTATTTTTTACTAACTTCTACATAATATATAGAAGTTAGTTTTTTATTTCTATATTTTGAGATAAAACATTAATTTGATTAATTATTAAATCTAATTCCTTAAAATTTAAATTTTCTTTTAATTTCCAAAGATCATTATTGTGTAAAATAAATAATAATTGTCTGATAAGTATAATAGATAATAATGTATTTGTAAAAATAAATTCAAACCCTTCTTCTTCGGTCCATCTATGCATATTTATACTTTCTATATTAGGATGAATCATGTGACTTAACTTTTCATAATGGGCATTATGATCTAAAATAAGAAAATTATATTTATAATTGTATCTTAGCTGATCATAACAATTTCTTATTGATAATCTATCTTTATAAAGAAATAGGTTTAATCTGTTATTTATTTTCTTTTTATCAATATAAATAAAAGCTATTTTTAAATGCAATTCATAAATATATCTATACAAATAAGTACTTAAAAAATGATCTTTTAATTGAAGTGAATTATTTATAGATATTATTAGAGAATTTATCTTTTTTAAAATTAAAGCCGCAACAGAATTTTTAAGATCCTCATTTTTATTATATTCACCAAAATTAAGAGAAGGTTTTAATATATTATCAGAGATATTATTTAATTTTTTTGATATTTGCTTTGAAATAATATCGTGGTTCATATTTTATTTATTTTCAACGATCTTAATTTCTTCTTCTGTTAATCCATAAAGTACATAAACCATGCTATCTATCTCCCTATCCGTCTCATCAATTTTATTTTTCTTATCTAAAATACTTTTTTGTTTTTGAGAAAACCATTTATACCATTCTTCTTTTTTATCTATCCCCCACTCAATATTTTTTGTCTTTACTGATTTATAAAAATCTTCAAAAGAGATATTATAAAACTTTTCAAGTTTATTATTTATTTTTTCTAACCTAAATTCGCTTTTCAAAAAGTCTAAGATACTTTTTAATTCTTCGTGATATTCTTTATTTAATTTTAGTATTTCGTCAGCTTTTTCAACAAAAGGTTGTTGGGACTTTTGATCAATGTTTGTTGGAAATGGTAAATCTAAAATAGCATTTTTTGCAACACTTATAACTTTATATTTGTTTGAATAATAAAAATTTAATAATTTACTATTTAATATAGATAAATAAAAATACATAGTATCTTTATCCTTAGTAGAGAGTAACAATGCGTCCTTTACATAATACCCCTCTTCATCTATTGTGGCTTTCAACTTTGTGGCAATATCCATAACTATCATTTTTATATTTTCAAATCTTTCTTTATCTCCAGGTCTTGCTGTATTTTTATTTTTTCTCATTAACTCTGGATCATACAACACATATTCATTTTTATATTCTGTCACATATCTATCAAAATCACCCCTTCTTAATAACTTTTTATACCTTAAATCATTTGTTGGTTTGAAAGTCAAAAACTTTTCATCATCGGCTGTCTTTAATCCATAATTAAATTTTACTATCTCACTAAGATGAACAGAATTACTTTCTATCTTTTCAACTAATCCCCCAGCTATATTATTTATACTTAATACCTTATTTGGTAGAATATCTTTTATAAAAATACTTTTTTCAAAACATTCTACCCCATCTTTATCAATCAAAGATATTTCTATATTTTTATTTTCATCACTTTTATTTAAAATAAAAATAGCAGAATCTACTTGCGCATCTTGAAAAACTTTTTTATCAGCTTTAATAATCTTATTTAATCCATTTTCATATAACATATTTCTTATAACATCGAAACTTTCTAAATACATCCAAGTATGTGGTGTTATAAAAGATAAAAAACCATTCTTAGATAAGATTTCAATACCTTTTTCCATAAAAATTGCATAAAGATCACTCTTTGCTTTAAATGACTTATAATTGCCCCAAAAATATTCTTTATCCTTGGTGTTTAAATTATGAGGCCTGACATATGGTGGATTGCCAACCACCACATCAAAACCGCCTTGCACAAAAACTTCAGGGAAGGATGACTGCCAATTAAAAGCTTTGTCACCAGCCACTAACGGATCATCTATCAAAGAGTTGCCACACTTAATATTGTCTTTAAGAGTTGTGAGCTTCTCGCCTTTCTTGGCAGACTTTAACCAAAGAGAAAGCTTGGTAATTTCTACTGACTCTTCATTGAGATCTACTCCATAAATATTATTTTTCAAAACAGATTTTATTTCTGTTTTTATGATTTCATTATTATCTAAAAGAGAGCCACCGATCTTTTTATCAATTTGTTTTTCTGCATCATTTATGATTTTTCTGACTCTAAGATTTTCTTCCAATAAATAATCATAGACTCGTACGAGAAATGCTCCTGATCCACAAGCAGGATCTACAACCTTTATATTTTGTAATACTTCCTTATATTCTTTGTAACATTCAAGTAATTTTTTATTATAGGTTTTATCTAGTTTTATTTTCTGACTTTCTATATTATGTTTTTCTAATATTCTTTCTTCTTTTTCTTCTAAATATTTTCCTAAGCTATTTTTCACAATATAATCCACAATATATTCTGGAGTATAAAAAATGCCGTCTTTTTTTCTTTTGCTATCTTTTTTATTTACTTTCTCTTCTATATTGTCCTTTTTAATTTCACCACCACTTTCACTATATGCTTTTAATTTTTCGAGATCAGATATGGACTGCTCAAAAATATGACCTAAAATATTAACAGAAAGATCTTCATTAAAATTGAAACGTGATAATTTTACAAATTTTTCACAAATATTATCACTGATATTTAAACTATCCAGCTCTATATCTTGTTTAAATAATTCCCCATTATAACCATTAGGTATTTCCAATCTTTCACTACCCTTATCTACTGCCATAAAAAAATCTTTCAATATACTCCAACTAGAAAGACCTACTTGCTTACCTGCATATTCTATAACTTCACTTAACTTATTTTCTGGCAATAAACCACTGTCTTCAAAAAAACAAATAAAAACTAATCTGTCTATTAATTTTTGTGCTTTTTTTATAATAAAATCAAAAGAAAGATTTTCATTATTATCTTTAATGTCGTTTATCAATATTAATCGTAAATCTTTATATTCTTTATAAAACTTTTTTGTAATTTCTTCTTGATTTATTTTGATTTTTGATAAAAGTTTTTCTGTTTTTGATTCACCAACTTTTGATATTAAATTTTCTTCAGACATCAAAAAATAAAACTTTCTAAAATTAAAATAATTATCTTTTGAATCTACAAGATCTGAAAGTTCAAACTTTTCATAATCAAGTTGATGATCACGATAAAGTCTGATTTCTAAAAAGTTTGTAACTATTACAAATTTTACATTTCTAAATCCTGACTTATATCGAAAGCCTTGTTGTACTGGAGTCTCACTATTTGCTCTTTGTTGAGGCTTATCAAGATTTTTATTTGCATCTTTTATTTCTACAACCACTTGCACAGAAATTTCTTTTTCATTATTAAAATGAAACCCGAGAGCCGCGTCGGCTGTTTGCCCTCCTTTGATTTCAGTATTTTCTTTTACAGATACAGTATAATCAGAATTTGGAAATTTTTTATAATCAAGCACCTCACAAAAAATATCTTGATTAAAAGATTGTTCTGCCCCTGACTCTGAAATATTATAAATCTCTCCGCTTTTTCTAGCCTCATCCCACTTTTTTAAGATATAAATCTTATTTTTTATATCTGAAATAGTAAAATTATTTAATTCTTCTTTTATTAATTTATTTTTAAATAATGAAGCCATATATAATTTAATTATTATACCACTCAATTTCTAAAACAAAAACACCTCGAGAAATCGAGGTGTTTTTAAATTTATTTATTTTTTAAAATTTTTTCTGCTTCATTTTTTCCTTCTTTTGCAGCACGTATATATGCTGAAACAATCTCACTTTTGGGAGCTTTAAATATTCTACTTATTCTCAAATTCATTCCTAATACATTTTCTGTCATAAGTTATTTATTATTTATATATATTAAATTTACCACAAAAAGAATAACTATTCAATGTTATTCTTAACGGCTATACTGTGGATAATATCAGCAAGTCTAAGTAGAAAATTAGCTCTATATTTTCTTTTCGCATCATTAGCAAGTTTAGAAAATTTTAATTTTCCTTCTCCTATAGAACTAACATAAATATCAACCCTAAATTTTGTATCTGTTAGTATTTGTGCTACAACCAATTTACTTTTTATTTGTGTTTCAAAAAATGTGTTTATTTTCATTTTTCTTTCTCTTTTCAAAAAAGCACCTAAAGATAAATATATACTCTTTGGAATTATTAATATAACTTTAACCGTTGGTTTATTTTTTGAATATCTTTTTATTTTATCTAGTTTAGTTTTAAAACCATCGTAATTTTTTAAAGTACCATCATATACTAATATATTATTTTTAGTTAGGTATGTGTGAGCGAATTCAGTTTTTCCACTTGCAGTTCCTCCAGCCATAAAGACTATTCTTTTATGTTTTTGAGTTTTGAGTTGCTTTTTAAAATCAATGTCCGCAAGCTTAGCACTTTCTACATGAAAATCTTCAGATCTTTTTGGATCATAATTTTTAATTTTATTTTTATATTCATCAACTTCTATAATCATAATTATATTTTATCATTAAATTATCACTATATTTCTAAAACAAAAACACCCCAATTTCTCTCAATTTATACCAATTCTCCTTTCAATTCTTTCCTTATGACTAAATAATCCGGTATTGCGATGGCTACCAAATCCCAAAATCTTTGTGAATGATTAAATTCTTTTAAATGACACAGCTCGTGGACGATAATATAATCAGAAATGTTTTGTGGCAATAATGCTATCTTATAATTAAAATTTAGATTGCCACGCTTGGAGCAACTTCCCCATCTTGTCTTTTGATTTTTTATTATGATTTTATTAAATTTAAAATTGTATATATTGTTGAAATACTGTATCCGCGATTTAGCTAAAGCCAGTGCACTTTCTTTATTTTCCAAATATTCTCGCTTAGTATTTTTGGTATCGAGACGGTTTGGTAGATTTTTAAATTTTTCGAGACTTTTAAAAACCCAATCAGCTTTTGAGATTAAAAATTTCTCAACTGATTCTAGACTGACTCTTTTAGGCTTTGTCAGTATCACTTTCCCTTCATGATTAATGGTAATCCTGCCTCTCTTTGCTTTATCGCTAACTCTAAGGGTGTATTCTAAATCGCGACCTCCGACTTTAACTATGCTTAGCATAATTTTACTTCACGTCCTCCTTCACTTCATCAACATGCTCCTCTGGCTTCACCTCTTCATAAATCTTTTCAATATGCCCTTCTCTGTTTACAAGGACACTTTTGCGAGAAACTCCATCATACTCGCGACCCATAAACTTTTTTGGTCCATAGGCGTCGTAGGAATTGATCATCTCTAGGCCCTCATCTGAAAGAATTGGAAAATTTAATTTATATTTCTCTGCAAATTTTTTGTGACTTGCGACGCTATCTTTACTGATACCGAGTACAGCGAGGCCGAGACTCTCTAAATCTTTCAATCCATCACGAAAGCTGCAAGCTTCTGTGGTGCATCCTGGGGTGTCGTCCTTTGGATAAAAATAAATCAAAACTTTTTTCTTTTGATCTAGATACTGATCTAAGGTGTGCTCGATTCCATTTTGATCTTTTAATTTAAAACTTGGTGCTGTATCGCCTATTTTTAACATATAATTATTTTTGTTTATTATAGCAAACAAAAACATCTCGAACTCTCGAGATGTTTTAAAAAACTATTTTACTTCTTTTTCTTTTTTTGGTTTTTTCTTTTCTTTTCTTTGTGAAAAATTTCCTTTTGCCATATATTTAAAAATTATATTATTTATGTATAAATTATATCATAAAAAAAACCCAAAAACGTACATGTTGTTTTTGGGTAAAGTTATTCTTTTCAACAAATTTTTAAAGAGATATTTGTTATGTTTCAACACATGGAAGATATCGAATTCTTTAATGATGTGCTCACTCTCTGTGTAAGCATATCACTCAAAAAAGAACAACTTTTTACTCCACTCATTAGGGATAATAATCATATCACCATATTATTGAAAAGTAAATACTACAAAAAAATTTGGACCCTATAAAAATAGGGTCCTCCTCCAAAATCCTAAAGCCCGTAGACATTATGATATTTATATTCTAATCTTTTAATATAAAAAAGTCAATCTGGGATTTATTGATTATTTACAAGTCTTTAAAAAAGATTGGACCCCATAAAAATGAGGTCCTCATACAAAACTAACTGCTTAAGTATATGAATAATACTTTCATTCGCTATTCTAATATTTTAATATAAAAAAGTCAAGAGTGAAAATTTAGTAATTATTTACAAGTCTTTGCTAAAGAATATCCAGCGTTTTCAGCATCTATTTCAGAATTAAAATAAATCTTATTCTCTTCTTTTATGCTTGATTTACAATTTAGAAAATAATATTTACTCCCTTTACTACTTGCATAGATTTTAGAATTTGAGTCTGTCGATGAATTTAATATGGAAGATTTTTGATAGATTAAATGGTCACTATTTTTAGACTTATAGATATTGTATATTTTAAAACCCATAAAAAGATCTAAAACGACAATAGAAATAAGGAGAGAATAAAAAACTCCGCCCGATAGCTCGATATTGATTTTTTTTAGAGTTTCTGTTATACTTTTACCCATAAAAACATTAATAATTATACACTAAAACTATGGCACATCGTAAGGCGGCGGGAACCGCGAAAAACCTGAGAGACAGTCAACCAAAGTATCTTGGTCTTAAAAAAGGATCTGGAGAGACTGTAATAGCTGGAAATATTATTCTCCGCCAAAGAGGAACAAAATTTTTAGCTGGAAAAAATGTTGGACTTGGAAGAGATCACACTCTTTTTGCTTTAAAAGATGGAAAAGTGACAATGACTCAAAAGAGACAAACAAAATTTGATAACACAATCAAAATGAAGAAAGTTATCAATGTCATCTAGGCTCTCTAAACTATTAAAATAAAAACCTCGTAAATTTTACGAGGTTTTTATTTTATAATTTAAATTATTTTTTACTTCACTAAAATATTTATCTTTCTTTTATTTTCTTTATCTTTCAATTCTACTTCATATTCGCCATGCTTTTTAATCTTTTCTTTTGGTAAAATCACTTGAGATGGATTTAAAGAAACATTTAATAATCTAAAAATAGCATCTACTATATCTTGCTCAGAAATAGCTGAAAACAAATGCCCCTTGTCATGCTTGTGCCCCACTATCTCTAGTATTCCTTTATTTTCTTTTTGGCTTTGTAATTTTTCTTCCAAAGACTTTGTCATTTGTAAAAAAAGATTCTTAGTCAATTCTAATTTATTTATTTTTGTCTTCTTCTCTGTCTCGAGATTTTTTATTGCTTGTGGAGTAGCTATCACGACTTGCTTCTTTGGAATTAAGACGTTTATCGCAAATCCGTCGGCGACTTCTTTTATATCTCCTATCTTGCCGTGCTTGGCTACATTTTGAATAAATATTACTTTCATATTGTGCTAGTTAATAAATCTATTTTAACAGATAACTTTCTTTTTGACAAAAAATATATTATCTGGTAAGATATATAAAGTTATTTTTAAAAATTTTTAAAGATGAAACCAAATCAATCTCACAGAACTTCTCCGGTTGATGATCTTTTTAACAAACAAAAAGAAAAAGTAAACATTCTTGCGGAAATCTTTAATAATAAAGATTTCTTTTTAAAAGACTTTATTATTAAAGAAATTTTAATTAAAAGAAAAATTACTAAAAAAGGCTTTGTTTGGCTTAAAAACAGAATCATTGAGTTGAAATCTGGGCACACCATGATTCCAACACGTTGAAAACTTTCAACTAGGAAAAACCTTTAGTCAGACGATATTCATCGTATAACTAAAGGTTTTTTATTTTTGTATTTTATTTTAAATTATTTACTATTTCTATCGCTTTTTCTAGTTGCACATCAATCGCTTTTCCAGCTTTATCAAATTTAATTACTTCAGAGCTTGTGGCAATCACATCTGGAAGAATTCCATTTTCTGAAATATTTACTCCGTTTGGGGTAAACCATTTTGCAACTGTCACTTTTATATCGGATCCATCACTTAATTTTATAAGTTGTTGGACAGATCCTTTTCCAAAAGATTTTTCTCCTATCACTGTAGCGACTCCATTATCTTTCAAAGCTCCAGCTAAAATCTCAGAAGCAGAAGCAGATCCTCCATCAATAAGCACTCCTAATTTTAATATTTTATGATCAAAGAAATCATAGCCTAATGAATAGTCTTTTTTATCTTCTTCATTTTTACTATTTTTCTCTGATACTATCAATTTATCTTTTGATAAAAAGAATGAGGCTATATTTATTGCAGAGCCTAAATATCCACCACCATTTCCTCTCAGATCGAGAAGTAGCTTTGTCTTTCCTGAATCTGCAAATTTCTTTAAAGCATCTTGGAATCTTGAAGCTGAATCTTCTGTAAATGAATAAAAATGAATTACAAATACATCGCCTCTTATTTCTGTGTCTAAAATTGGAATATCAACTTTTGCTCTAGTTATTTTTATTTTTGAAGTCTTTGATTCATTTTTATGAAGAACTTCTAGAGTCACACTTGTGCCTATATCTCCTCGTACATAACTAACAACTTCGTCAGAAGACATGCCCCTGGTTGAAGTCGCATCTACTGCGACGATAATATCTCCACCTTTTATCCCAGCTTTTTCTGCAGGACTATTTTTAATTGTAGAAATTATCACAGTGTATCCCTCTTTGTATCCAATATATGCTCCAATTCCTCCAAAGCTTCCTTTTATATTTCCTTCAAATTGTTTTGACTCTTGTGGAGTAAAAAATTCTGTATATGGATCTTTATAGCTTTCAACATATCCTTTTATTATCCCATAGCTTAACTCTTGAGCTGTAGGTAAAGTAGAAGAAGCTTTCCAAGAAATAAAATTTTGATCCAAAATATTTTGAACTTCTAAAAGAATTGGTGGTATAGCTATGGTCCCAGAAGAAGCAGAAGCAGGAGAAAATAAAGTAATGCGAGATGGGGAAATATTAGCAAAGATATATCCAAAAATAAAGAAGAATATCGCGATTATCGCTACATATACATATTTTACTCTTTCGCTACCATTTTTGAAGGCATTTTTAAAGGGATTTTTTAAGATTGGTTTTTTCATAATTTTTATATCTTCGAATTATAACACAGGAAATATAATAGAATATATGCTAAAATAAAAACAAATAAAAAGTTATGGCAAAAGAGATAAAACTATACAACACTCTCTCAAAAGAGAAAGAAATTTTTAAACCAATTGATTCACGAGAAATAAAAATCTATTCTTGTGGGCCAACTGTATATCATTATGCTCATATTGGGAATTTGAGAGCTTATATCTTTGCGGATATTTTAAATAATACTTTAAGTGAGGCTGGATATAATCTTAAGCATCAAATAAATATCACAGATGTTGGGCATTTAGTCTCAGATGGAGATGAAGGAGAAGATAAGATGGAAAAAGGCTCTGAAAGAGAAGGAAAATCAGTGTGGGACGTGGCAGAATTTTATACACAAGCATTTTATTCTGATCTAAAAGATTTGAATATCAATAAAGAAAAATTTATTTGGAGTAAAGCTACTGACTATATAAAAGAGCAGATAGAAATGGTAAAAATTCTAGAAGAAAAAGGATATGCCTATAAAACAAGTGATGGAATTTATTTTGATACAAGTAAATTTATAAATTATGCAGAATTAGGAAGAATAGATATAGAAGGACTACAAAAAGGAAAAAGAGTTGATGATGAAAAAAATGAAAAGAAAAATATAACAGACTTTGCTTTATGGAAATTTTCAAAAGAAAAAAGACAAATGGAATGGGAATCTCCTTGGGGAGTAGGGTTTCCTGGATGGCATATTGAGTGTAGTGCTATGAGTCGCGCAGTTTTAGGAAATCATTTAGATATACATACAGGCGGTATAGAGCATATACCAATACACCATACAAACGAAATAGCTCAAAGTGAATCAAGTTGTGATGATGGAAAAAGATTTGTAAATATTTGGATGCATTTAAATCACGTTATTTTAGACAAAATTAAAATGGCTAAAAGTGGCGAAGGATTTATAAGGCTTGAAAGCATAAAAGAAAAAAATATTTCTCCCCTAGCTTATAAATATTTACTTCTCATGACTCATTATAGAAAAGAAATGAAATTCTCCTGGGATTCACTTGATGCAGCAAACACCGCTTATCAAAAATTATTAAAGCAAGTTGAAAAAATAAAATTGAGTGCCGCACCAAACATTTCTGAAACAGAAAAAGTTGCACCTTCAGAAGAAATAAAAAATTATTACGAAAAATTTGTGAATGCAATGAATGACGATCTAAATACTTCTATCGCTCTGGCCACTCTTTGGTCTCTTATAAACGATAAAGATGTATCTGACAGTGAAAAATTTTTAGCAATAAAAGAAGTGGATAAATATTTCGGATTGAATCTAATATAAAAAGCTTTTTTAAAAGGCTGTATTTATCTTTTCCACTTTATCCCCCCTTTTCAACATAAATTTTAATTAGTAGCAATAGTGCTAATTTTGTTATTATTAATCTATTAATAAGGAGAGATTAATTAATAAAAATAAATTTATGTTATCAGCTCAAGATTTATCTAGGTCAGATGAAAATACAAAAGAAAAAAGAAATGAAAAATCTTCAAATTATTTTAAGAATAAAAATATTCTTTCTCCTTTTGATGAACTCTCTGGGATAAGAATCCCCCCTCAAGATCTTGAGACTGAAAAAGCTTTACTTGGATCTCTACTCCTTGTCCAAGACGCTTTTTATGATATTGCAAATATTTTAGATAAAAATGATTTCTATTCTGAAAAACATAAAATCATTTTTGAAACTATTCATGACTTAATAAATAAAAAAGAGCCGATTGATCTTTTAACTGTGTCTGCGAAATTAAGAGAGAAAAAAGAATTGGAGCAAATCGGTGGGACAGATTATCTTTCAAATCTACTCGGGCTTGTGGGATCTGCTTCAAACATTATTTATTATGCAAACATAATTAAGAAAAAATCTGTACTCCGAAAATTAATTGTTGCTGGAGGACATATCGGAGAAATTGCTTTTAATGAAGAAAAAGAATTGGAGCATGTCTTGGAAGAAGCAGAAAGAAAAATTTATGAAATAACTTCTAAAAATTCTGGCGATAGCGAGCTTGTTTCTATGCGAGATCTTGGAGAAGAGACTATCTCAAGATTTATTCATCTAGCAGAAAATCAAAATGAGGTGCGTGGTGTGCCGACAGGGTTTAAAGATCTTGATAATAAATTGTCTGGATTTCAAAAATCTGATTTAATAATTCTTGCTGCTCGACCATCTGTCGGAAAGACATCCCTTGCACTTGACCTTGCTCGTAATGCTGCTGTCAATGCAAATGTACCGACTGTGATATTCTCTCTGGAAATGAGTAAGCAGCAGCTTGTTGATAGAATGCTCGCTGCTGAAGCACAAGTCGATGGATGGAGGCTCCGCACAGGTAAATTGAATGTAGAAGAAGAGCTTGAAAGACTTCAAGAAGGAATGCACAAACTCATGCAGGCTCCTATTTTTATTGATGATAAACCAGCAAATACTGTGATGAATATGAGAAGTGTCCTAAGAAAGCTTAATCATGACAAACCTGTCGGGCTTGTGATTGTCGACTACTTGCAGCTCATGGGGACATCTCGCACATATGAAAATATGGTGAATCAAGTGACAGAGATCTCAAGATCATTAAAAGGGCTCGCTAAAGAGTTTAATGTGCCTGTGATAGCGCTTTCTCAGCTTTCTCGTGCTGTAGAAAGCCGTGGAGGCCGCCCTCGCCTTTCAGACCTTCGTGATTCAGGATCTATAGAGCAAGATGCAGACATCGTGATGTTTATTCACAGAGAAGATAAACACAGCGAAAATACTGAAAAGAAAAATATAGTAGAAATACTCATAGAAAAACATAGAAATGGCCCAACAGGAATTGTTGAATTATTCTTTGATAGTAAAAAGACTACTTTCTTATCTATTGATAAAAATGAATTTGGAGATTTTGAAATGCCAAAAGTCGACACCTTTGATGATTTTTAAAATCATTTGATATAATCTTATTCATGAATCCTACAGAAAAATTACAAGAGCTATTTTTAAAATTCCCTGGTATTGGCCCAAAGCAAGCGGCTAGATTTGTTTATTTTCTTTTAAGACAAAATGAGGGCTATAAAATAGATCTCGCAAAAAATATAGAAATGCTAAAAGACTCATCTCATGTGTGTGAATCTTGTCTGAGAATATTTAGTAAATCAAAAAATAAAGAGAAGAAGCTTTGCTCTATTTGTGAAGACGAAAGTAGAGATGAAAAATCTCTAATGATAGTAGTAAAAGAGCTTGATATAGACGCAATAGAAAAAACTGGATTTTATAATGGAAAATATTTTGTACTCGGATCAGTGCTTCCATTTCTAACAGAGAAGCCAACTGAGATTTTAAATATTCGAGAGCTTGTAAATTTGATACATACAAATTTACAAAATGGAGAAAAAAGCATTTCTGAAGTTGTCTTTGCTCTACCTGCTACAGATGAAGGAGAAAATACAATTAATTATTTAAAGAAAACTCTTTCTCAAGTTGTAGGAATTGAAAATCTAAAAATGTCGACCTTAGCAAGAGGTCTATCAACTGGCCTAGATATTGAATATGTCGATAAAAATACTTTCAAAGAAGCATTTAATCATAGAGAGTAATTTATAAAATTAAAAAGATACTCAGTCGAGTATCTTTTTTAAAGAATAAATTTTATTTTAATCATCTCCAGCATCCAATGCAGCAAAACTTTTGTGATTGTAAATTTTTTTAGCTAAATCATTAAAACCAAATGATTCAACATCTGTGTACAAATCATCTAAAGCATAAAGTGGATTATTTTGCTTTTTAAGAAGTTTAAAAATGTCGCATAAAACACTATAAATTGGTATATAAAAAAAGATTTTAAAAAGCCATCCTTTATAATACCAACACGTGTATGTTTGATACTTTTCCCAAAGTTTTTTACCTTCTGGAAAAGAATTTAAAAAAGTTGATAAAAACCACATAATTAAGGATTTTATTGTTGGTGAATGAATGTTGTTTAAAACTATTAAAATACTAACATATTGATAATAAAAATAAAACCTCTGATTTCTCAGAGGTTTTATTTTATAGGATTTAGATAGCTAAAACTTTAATTTCAAAATATGGTTGTCTGTGGCCATTTTTCTTGAAGTATCTAGATTTTGGCATATATTTAACAACTTCTACAGTCTTGTGTTTTGCAATGTCTACAATTTCTGCTTCCACTTTAGATCCTGCTACATGTGGTGTACCTACTTTTACATCAGATCCATTTACAACAAGAAGGACATTCTCAAAAGAAAGTTTGTCTCCAACCTTATACTCACCAATAATCTTTTCGATTTTGATTTTACTTCCTGCTTCTACTTTGTATTCTTTTCCTCCTGTTTGGATTACTGCGAAATTAGTCATATATTTCAATAGTTTTTAACCTGTTAATTCTTTTGTAAAGTTTTTTTAATACTAGAATATTATCACAAAATCAGTTTTTTTGCAAATATATTTAGATTAACTCCAAAAACTTCTCTCCTCTATCATATTCATTTAAAAACATGCCAAAGCTTGCAAAACCAGGAGAAAACAAAATAATATCTGTGGGCTCAGAGCTTTTTCTGGCAAGATCTACACCTTCAGATAAATCTTTTACTAATACATAATCATTAAAATCGAGTGAGGACATTTTATCTAAAACTTTTTTAGTGCCTGTGGTTGTCTCATTGGACAAAAAGATTAGCTTTTTTATTTTGCCGAATCTTTTATATTCTATTAATTTATTTGTATAATTTTCAATATCAAGCTCTTTATCTGTTCCCCCGGTTATTAAGATTAACTTATTATCTTTGTCTTTAAAAGCGTCTAAAGCTGCTACCACTGCTTCTCCAGTCGTCGCGGTAGTGTCATTATAATATTTAACTCCATTTATCTCTTTTACAAATTCTAATCTGCCTGAGACACCATTAAATCTCTTCACTGAATCTTTTATTGAATCAATGTTTATTCCAAGCTCTATTCCGGCTCTCACAGCAAGAGATATATTTAATCTATTATGCTCTCCTTCCAAAGGACTTTCAAAAGCTTCTCTGTCTTTATCAATATCTTCTTTTGTAATAAATATTTTTTTATTTTTAGAATTTTCAAATCTTTCTTTATATTCTGGCTTTAAAAATTCTTCTATGTATTTTTTTAGATCTTCATTTGCGATTAATGTAGAATCTTGATTCTGATACAAAAAAGTTTTTGCTTTATCAGAAAAATAATCACTCATATCTCCTTTATAATAATTCATATGGTCGCGCATCAGATTTGTAAATATAGCGACATCTGGTCCAAATTTTATATCTTCAAATCCTTGAGCTAGCCATGAATCAGTTTCCATTACTACTATATCTTTTTCTTTTATTTTTTCTAAAATCTCTATTGTAGAAATACCTTGTATATTTCCTCCTAAATAAATTTCTCTATCCTTTATATTATCTTTCAAAATCTTATAAATTAATTGTGTTGTGGTAGTCTTTCCTCTGGTGCCTGTTATGGTTATTATTTTTATTTTTTCTTCTATTACATTATTATTAAAATCCATTATTATCTTTAAAAATAAAGAGCTTTCTTGATACACGGGAATATTTTTATTTTTAGCTTCTAATAAATAAATATTATCTTTTGGTACACCACTAGCAGAGATGACATAATCACAATTAATAAAATCTTCAACTCTATGCTCACCAAAAACAAAATTTAAATTATTTTTAGAAATATTATTTTCAATCATCCAATTTTCTAATTCTAAAATCTGATCTGTAAATAAAGATTTTGATTTTGAATCTGTGACTAAAACATTAGCATTATTTTTAAGTAAAAATTTAACAACTCCTAAACCGCGACCCAAAATCCCAAATCCTTGCTTGGTTATTTTTTTATTTTCAAAATATTTTTTATAATCAATCTTTTCAAAAAGATTTTTCATATTTTCTTTATTCTTCCTCTACATTTACTTTATCAAGCAACATTGGCTCTATATTCATCTCGTGGACTCCGTCTGTAATTTTATAGACATCTTTATCTATCTTCTTTAATTCTTTATAGCTCGCATTGTAGTGGTTCACAGTAGTGTTTAAAGAGTTTCCAAGCTTCTGCATATAATCTTCATATTTTAATATATGCTTTCCAAGATCTTCCACTTTTTTCTTTATCTCTTTTGCACTCTCTTCTATTTTTTGATCTTTGATACCACTCCAAATAAGATGAATAAAAGCAAAAATGGATGAAGGAGAAACTAAATAAATTCTTTTTTGTTGAGCAAAATCTAAAAGTTTTTCAGTCTCTACTTTTAAAGCCCCATTGCTTCCTGCGTTGATGTCATAAAAAATAGATTCACTCGGTATAAACATAAAAGCGAAAGGTGTCGTATTTTCTTCTGTTTCATTTACATATTTAGATGTCTCTTCTATTCTCTTTTTTATATCTTTTTTAAACTCATCTGCAAAATATTTTTTATCATCTTCATTGTCAGCATCAATACATCTTCGATAATTATCAATAGAAAATTTTGAATCAATAGGAAGAATTTTGTCTCTCATGTGTATTACAGCATCGACTATTTCTCCATTTTTAAATCTATATTGCATTTCGTATTGGCCAGAAAGATAATTTGAAAGCAAAAGTTCTAGTGAAGATTCACCCCAATTGCCTCTTTGCTTTTGATTGGTCAAAACTTTTTCAAGATTAGAAAGCTGCTCTGTCATACTGAGGACTTGTTTACTTCCCTCTTTCACCTCTATCACGCTTTCATTCACTTTTCCTAAATGCTCAAAAATCTGAGAAATAATTTTTTGTGATTCAGAAGATTGATGACGAACAGAGTCATTCATTTCTTTTTGTCCAAAAGCGATCTTTTGATCAATGTCTCTTCTACTTTCTCGCACATCTTCTCTTAAGATTTTTAAAGTATCAGCAATTAAAAATAGTTCATCTTTTTTGCCTCCTCCAAGCTTTTTATTTAGTATATATATTAAAATAAGCAGACTTAAAATAAATATTGCCAAAATAATGATTAAAATAATAATAGATATATCCATATTTATGGATTATATCACAGGAAGAAATATCTATAAAAATGCTGCTATTTATGATATAATTCCCCCTATAAAACATAAATAACAAATCTATGCAAGAACAAATTAAAGCAGAATTAAAAAAAGCAATGATGGAAAAAAATGCAGATAGACTTAGTGTACTTCGTATGCTCTCTGCTGCTTTTACAAATGAAATGGTCTCTGAAGCAAGAATATCTTCAGGAAAAGCATCTGATGAACCTCTAACAGATGAAGAGGTCTTGAAAGTTTTAAAAAGAGAAGCGAAAAAAAGAAAAGATTCTGTCGAGCAATATACAAATGCCGGTAGACCAGAGCTTGCTGAAGACGAAATGAATGAAATGAAAATTATTGAAGAATTTTTACCAGCTCAAATGACTCGCGAGGAAATAATGAAAAGAGTTTCTGAAAAATTGGCTGCTGAATCTGTTGATCCAACAAAAAAAGGCCAATTTATCGGAAGTATGATGAAAGAATTAGGAAGTAATGCAGACGGAGCAATTGTGAAAGAAATTATAGATGAACTTCTAAAATAATAAATTAAAAAATCCTGCATGATCTCATTTAAATTTGCTAACATATCAGGTCCTAGAAAAATTAGTAATAAAGAACTTAATAAAAGTTTAGAAAATAAAGATGCTAATTTAGAAGCTATTTTAGATAAACATCCAAATGGATTTTCTATTGAGGAAATAGTGGAGGCTGAATTACCAAATGGGTCTGATGAAGAAAAAGGATCTCTTAAAGAAGATTTGCTAGATTTTATTAGCAAAAAAGCTGAAAAAGATATAGAAAACTATAAAAAAAATATTTCTTCAAAAGAAGAGCATGAAGAAATTTTAGAGATTAGAAAAAAACTAGAACAAAAAGAATTTGATGAATTAAAAAACGCACTCACAGAAGACTATATAGAAAAATGTAAAGAAGAATACTATTCATATAATAAAGAGCCAAAAGAAGATCCTTATTTTGTAGCTATTGCTTGTAGGAACTTAGCTGTGGCTTATTTAAAAAATTTAGGAGTCTTTATTGATAACAAAAAACTTGAAGAAATAAAAGATAAATTTAAATATTTTTATTATGAAAAAAATAAGAAAAATTATATTGTTCCTCCAAACATAAGAAATTTTTACGAAGTAGAAAAACCAGACGATGATGATTTATAAAAATAATTTATTTGATCTCTATTTTCACAAG
>JAUPLJ010000012.1 GCA_030837425.1 Patescibacteria group bacterium | reverse complement strand
TTAGGCTCATTTTTAACTCTCCATCTTCAAATGTATAAATAAGGCTAAATAAAGATTTAGATTTTAAAGCAAGCCTATGGCCTAACTCATTTCTAAAAATAGAGCTGGCATTTATCGCATATATTTTATACCCTTCAAAATCTATGAGCTTTGATTTTTCTGTCTGTATCTCGACTAATTTTAAATAATTTATATTTAAAATATTTCCTAGATTTTTTATTTCTTCAAACTTTTTTTTATCTTCAAAATCTTTTTCTGTTTTAGCAAAAACTTTAAAATCAAATTCTAAAGTCACTAAATATGAAATTATATTTTTTTCTAATTTTTTTATATTTTCGTTTTTAGAAAAAGTCCAAGTGTCCCCTATTGAAACATATTTAACAAATTCTGGCATTTTATTTTTTGGAAAAAAATATTCATGAGCTAAATAACCACCCGAAACTCCATTTCTAAACAAATGATTAGGTAAAGATTCTATTAATTCTTTTTTTCCTATGTGATGATCTATAACTACTAATTTTTTAGCAATCTTTTCTACTTTTTTCAATTCTTTTTCGTTTAAACAAAAATCAATAAAATAGATTTCTTTGTCTTTTAAATCTGAAATTTTAATTTTTTTATCTTTTAAAAAATCATCCCCAGAATCATTGTGTGAAAGTGGTATGTATTCTGCTTTATCTTTAAATTTTTTATTAGCTACATAAGCACTTGTAAATCCATCGAGGCAATGCTCATGATAAAAGATGATAATGTTTTTAGTGATTTTCATATATAAATATGATAGCATAAAACTAAATTTTGTGTTAAAATAACTCATAATTTATAATACTTTTATGGCTAAAGAAAATATATATTCAAATTCAGATACAGAGAAAAACATCGCAGCGACTTGGGGTGAGAGTGTTCTCTCTTTTCAAAATTTAAGCTTTTATTATCACGAAAATAAACCAATATTAAAAGAGTCTACTTCAAATATTAGACGTGGTCAGAAGCTAACTTTGATGGGCCCAAATGGGGCTGGAAAATCTACTCTATTTGGATTGATTACAGGAGAACATCAACCAATCGAAGGTAGAATCATTGTTGGTAATGATTTAAAATTATCTATTGCAAAACAATTTATCCCTCATGATAAATGGGAAATGACAGTGCGAGAATTTTTAGAAGAGCCTTTTGATGAGAAAGTTTACGATATAGATAAAAGAGCAGAAGAAACTTTTGCAATTATTAATCTTCACCCTATTCACAAAACAAAAGCAGTAAAAACAAAAAAAGATGAGGCAATGCTTATTTTAAATAAAAAAATAAAAGAGCTTTCTGGTGGACAAAAAGGAAAACTTCTAATCGCTCAAGCACTTATCACAAATCCAGATATTCTTTTATTAGATGAGCCCACAAATAATCTTGATAAAGAAGCAGTAAAAATGCTAACTCAATTTATGAAAGATTATACAGGCACCGCTATTGTGATTTCCCATGATGAAAACTTTTTAAACTCTTTTACACATGGAATTCTTTATATCAACACTCAGAATAATAAATTGGAGCAATATGTGGGAAATTATTTCAAAGCTGTAGAAGAAATCAAAAAACAAATTGAAAGAGAAAAAAGAGAAAATGCACAAAAAGAAAAGAAGATTCAAGAAAATAAAGACAAAGTAAACTTCTTTGCGCACAAAGGAGGAAAAATGCGTAAGCTTGCTGCAAAACTTAAAGATGAATATGAAGAGCTGGAGGACGACATGACTCTTGAAAGAAAAGAAGACAAGACTATCCGAGGATTTAACATAAAAATAAATGATGAAGAGGAAGAAAAAATGGGAGGAACTATTATCGAAATAGAAAAAGTAAATATTTTAGATCATGGAGAATCAAAAGATGTCTCTATTAAAAAATTAGAATTAAGACGTGGAGATAAGCTTCAAATATTGGGACCAAACGGAATTGGAAAAACCACTTTACTTGAAAAGATTGCAAATAAAAAAGCAGTTGGAGTAAAAATAAAAGAAGGAATAAATATCGGATACTACAGACAAGATTTTACAACTCTTGATTTCAATAAGTCAGCTTATGAAGAACTGTCTAGAGTATTCAAGCGTCTTGATGATCATCATTTAAGAAGTACGGCGGCTGGATTCCTATTGTCAGGAAAAGAATTGTCAGCACATGTCGGACATCTTTCAGAAGGACAAAAAGGATTGCTAATGTTCTGTTATTTGACCCTTTTAGAGCCTGGAATACTGATATTAGACGAGCCTACAAACCATATAAACTTTAGACATATCCCTGTTATCGCTGAAGCTATAAAGAATTATAAAGGAGTTGTGATAATAGTCTCTCACGTGAATGATTTTATAAGAAAAATAGGAGTGAATGAGACTCTAGACCTTGGCAAACTCAATTAGGTGGAAATCTTGATATGTGTTATTATATTCATAAGTAAGTCCGCTGCTCACTTGTATCAATAAAAATTATCTCTCTCAAAGTTTTAGTTTGAAAATGGATTAGTGCGAAAAGTTGTGCTTACGAATTATAAAATAATTATAATTCTAAATAAAAATAAATATTGTTTAGGATAAAATAAAATGCAAGAAAATAAATTATACGTAGGAGGAATCCCTTACACTACTACAAACGAGGACTTAAAAGCTCACTTTAGTAAAGCTGGTGAAGTTAAAGATGCTACAATCATCATGGATAAAATGACTCACAGATCAAAAGGATTTGGATTCGTAGAAATGGCTGACCAAGCAGGAGCTGACAAAGCTATTTCAATGTTTAATGATCAAGACTTCTCAGGAAGAAATTTGACAGTAAACTATGCTCGTCCAATGGAAAAAAGAGAAGATAGACCAAGAAGAAATTTCTAATCTTAATTCTTAAAATAAAAACTTCGTGATTATCACGAAGTTTTTATTTTTGTAAAAAATGATTTCTGAAAAATCTTTATTTCTACCAGCCTTTTTCAGTTAAAGCATTCTTTGCAGCATCTGTCTCTGCTTCTTGTTTACTTTTGCCTTCACCTTCAGCAACTTTTTCAGTTCCAAAATATATCGCTATTACAAATTTCTTATCATGATCAGGGCCAGACTCAGAAACGACTTTATAGCTTGGAGTCACCCCGACAACATCTTGAGCTTTTTCTTGGACCGTTGATTTTGCATCTTTGTATTTACCGGCTTCTATTATCTCATCTGTATGTATTAGAAGTGTCTTCTCTATAAAATCTTTTGCAAAATCGTATCCTCTGTCTAAAAATAATGCACCAATAAACGCTTCATATGTATCTGCTAAGATAGAAACTCTCGCCTTTCCAAAATCTTTACTCTCACCACGAGACAAAAAGAGATAATCATTGAATTCTAAATCTTTCGCAACAGCGCCTATAGACTTTGTATTTACCAATGCTGCACGATAGGTTGTGAGCTCCCCTTCTGCGAGATCTGTAAATTTATGATAAAGAAAATTGGTAGTCGCAAGCTCAAGAACCGCGTCCCCTAAAAATTCCAATCTTTCATTGTGGCTCATTTTTGATTTAACACTTTCATTTATATATGATCTATGTACAAAAGCTTGAATCAAAAGATTTTTATTATTAAAATAAATATCTAAATCATTCTCGAGCTTGGCAAAATCCCTTTCCTTTTCTTCTTTTCCTATTCCTTTTTTGTGAATTATCTTATCTGTTTTCATAAATCTCATTAATCTTTTCTATCCCGATTGCAAGTATTGGCTTTATATCATCATACAGCTTCAGATCTTCTATCTGATCAAGCGCAAACCATTTTGCTTCGACAAGGCCTGTATTTTCTTTTTCCAGAGTCAATGGCTCGTGCTTTGTCTCAGCAAGAAAATAATAAACATGCTTTTGCACTTTCTCAGGCTTCACATTTGCTTCTCCTGCGACACCTTCTACCTTTGGTGCACTATTTGCTATATAGGTGTTTTCTTTTAATTTATCTTTTATCACCGCATTCACACCAATCTCTTCTTTTATTTTTCTGACTGCCCCTATCATAATGTCTTCATCTTGGAGAAGCTTTCCTTTTGGTAAAGTCCAGTGTTTAAAAATATCTTTTACAAAAGCTAAAAATACTTTTCCTTCATGTATTGAATACACAAGACCTCCGGCAAGATTTACTGTCTGCAAATTAGTTTTTTTTTGGCCTGTCTCTTCTTTGCGAGGCTCTCCCATTTCTTTATAAATTGACCCTAGTACCCCGTTTACAAATTTATGAGAATTATTACTACTGTAGCTTTTTGCAAGCTCTATAGCTTCATCTATAGCAACTTTTGGTGGGACTTTGTCACTATTAAATAAAAGCTCTGCTAGACCTATTCTTAAAATATTTTTATCCATTATATTTATCTTATCAATTGGCCATTCAGGAGCAGCACGAGCTATAATGTCGTCTAAAGTCGCTACTCTCTCTTCGATTGTAGTCAACAAATCTAGAATAAATCCATCGTCTTTTTCTCCAGAGAATTCTTCTAGCTGTCTATCAATAATTTTTTCTAAACCTTCTTTATTTAAATTTAAATTACCATTTACATCAAGCTCGAATAAGATTTGAAGAGCAAGGCCTCTTGCTAAGTGTCTATTTATACTCATATTTTTATTTTACTGATTAAAGTATATCATGAAATATTCTGAACTATGATTCGTTTGAATAAAATGAAGGTAATGATAAAGCGCCAGCTTCGCTGGCGCTTTATCATAGTTAATCAAAAAATCAGATTAATCAAAGTTCAAGAATATTATTAAGCTTTTTTAGCTTTTACTTTTCTCACAACTTTACCTTTATACATTCCACACTCTTTACAGGCTATGTGTGTTTTTATCATTGCTGCGCAATTTGGACAATCTTGAAGATTTACTTCCTTTAAAGCGTGATGACTTCTTCTTTTTCCTGTGTGAGCTCTTGTATGTCTCATTCTTACTACCATATATTTGATTTATATTATTTAGACAATAATAACATTTTTTATAGCCTTTTGCAAATAAATATCAAACATATAAATAGATACGTCAACTCTTACACTTATTTATATTCTGTGATAAATTTAGATTATAAAAGGTGCTTATAAAGTATCCAATTTATTTGGATTAAAACTTTAAAAATATGGAAACACAAACTACACAAGAAAATTTAGATTTAGAAAAAGAATTACCTTTCATTCATCTCCGTACGCACTCCCACTACTCTCTTCTCAAATCTCTCCCTAAAATAAAAGATCTAGTAAAAAAAGCCAAAGAGTTTGATATGCCATATCTCGCTTTGACTGATTACAACAACATGTATGGTGCTATAGAATTCTACAAAGCCTGTAAAGATAAAGGCATAAAACCAATCATAGGAGCAGAAATAGATTACAGATCTGAAAATAATCCCAAGAAAAAATTTAAATTAATATTTTTAGCTAAAGATAAATCTGGATACAAATCTTTAATGAAGATAGTCTCTCTTGCAAATCTAAAAGAAAGATTAGATCCTCATTTAAATTTCAAAATGATAAAAGAAAATTTAGATAAAGATTCTGGACTTATTCTCCTTTCTGGATCACAAGATGGAGAAATTTCAGATATTTTAGCTAAAGGAAATTTTGAAAGAGCAAAGAAATATTTCGACGATTTTATAGAAATTTTAGGAGAAGGAAATTTTTATTTAGAATTATCTCCTCAAGAAAATTTTGATTATGCAAAGGATATAAAAGAAAATACAATAAAATTTGTAAAAGAAATCTTAAAAGATGAGAAACTTTTAATAGGAACACAAAATGCTCATTATTTAAGTGAAGGAGATAAGGCTGCACAAAAAGTCTTATTTGGTATTCATGGGCAAGAAGATGATATAAATCTTTATAAAGAAAAATTTGCAAAAGAAGATTATTCTTTTATAGATACAAAAAAAGCAAAAGATCTCTTTTCAAAAATTGGTAGCGAAAATTATAATTTAAAAAATCAAAACATAGATATTATAAAAAATAATTTTGAATTAGCTGAAAAATTAAATTGTGAAATAGACCTTGGTAAATGGCATTTCCCAGACATCGCAAAAGATTATGAAAAAGAATTAAAAGAAGGAGAAACTCTAGACGATGTGCTGCGAAGATTAGCAATAGAAGGAATAGAAAAAAGAAAAATTGTAGATGAAAGAAAAAAAGATGTTTTAGAAAGATTAGAATACGAACTTAAAATTATAAAAGATAAAGGCTATGCACCTTACTTTTTGGTTGTGTATGACCTCATAAAATACGCCTCAGACAATGGGATACTCACTAACATTAGAGGGTCTGTCGCTGGAAGTATGGTGACATATCTTTTAAAAATTACAAAATCTGATCCTCTTATATATCAGATTCCCTTTGAAAGATTTTTAAATCCAGAAAGACCTTCGGCACCGGACATTGACATGGATTACGCTGATGATAGAAGAGATCAAATGATCGATTATGTTCGTAATAAATATGGAGAAAAAAATGTAGCACAAATTGGTACATTTGGGACAATGCTTGCAAGAGGAGCTATAAAAGACGTAGCCAGAGCGATGAAATATCCATATTCTCTTGGGGATAAAATATCCAAAATGGTCCCTATGCCAAAACAAGGCTTCCCTGTTTTTATTGATACAGCACTCGAAGAAATAGAAGATCTAAAAAAGATGTATGACACCGAGAGAGAAGTGCAAAATATTATAGACATGGCAAAAAAGGTTGAAGGACTTGTACGACATATTGGAGTTCACGCTGCTGGAGTTGTGATTGCACCAGAAGAGATTACTTGCTATTCGCCTATTCAATATGACCCTAAAGGTGAAGGAAAAATTATCACTCAATATGATATGCACTCAGTAGATGAAAATAATGCAGGCCTTTTAAAATTCGACTTTCTTGGAATTAGAAATCTAACTATTTTAAAAACTGCTATTAATATCGTGGAAGAAAGATATCATATAAAAATAGATATAGAAGAAATAGATCTTGAAGATAAAAAAACTTTTGAAATACTTTCAAATGGAGAGACAATGGGGCTATTTCAGCTAAATGGATCTGGGATGACAAAATTTTTAAAAGATCTAAGACCAACTAGTATTTATGATATCAATGCTATGGTTGCTCTTTATCGCCCTGGGCCTATTAATAACATTCCTATATATATTGAAAGAAAACATAACCCAAAGCTTGTATATTATCTTTATGAGGATAAAAATCTAAAAGAGATCCTAGAAAAAACTTTTGGAGTTCTGGTATATCAAGATGATCTTCTTCTTATGTCTATTAAAATAGCTGGATATTCTTGGGGAGAGGCTGATAAATTCCGTAAAGCTGTAGGTAAAAAGATCCCAGAAGAAATGGAAAAACAGAGAGAAAAATTTATCAATGGTTGCATTAGCCATTCTTCTTGGCCACTTGCAAAAGCAGAAGAGCTTTGGCATTGGGTGGAGCCTTTCGCGGCATATGGATTCAACAAAGCTCACTCAGCATCATATGGAAGAGTCGCCTATCAGACGGCATTTATGAAAGCCAATTATCCTGTGGCCTTCATGACAGCGATCCTCACAGAAGAGTCTGGTGATATTGATAAAATATCTGAAATTGTTTCTGAGTGTAAAAGAATGAAAATAGAAATTCTTCCACCAAATGTAAATTATTCTACTGGCGGATTTTCTATCTCAGAGAATCTAAGTGATGAGAAATATAAAGAAGCGATTCGCTTTGGTCTTTATACTATTAAAAATCTTGGGGCAAATATCGCTGATGCGATAATTTCTGAAAGAGAAAAAAATGGAAAATATAAAACTCTAGAAGACTTTATAAATAGAATTACCCATAAAGATTTAAATAAAAAATCTCTTGAGGCTCTTATTATGTGTGGAGCAATGGATGAGTTTGGCGAAAGAAATCAGCTAATATTCAATTTAGACAGCTTACTTGATTACCACAAGACTCACATTAAGGATAATAAAGCTCAGGATAATATTTTTAATATGTTTGAGGACACTAGTCCCTCTTTCACACTTAAAAAGTGTGCCGAAGCGACTCAACTTGAAAAATTAAATTGGGAAAAAGAATTAATTGGTTGCTATATTTCTGGATCGCCTCTTGATAAATGGCAAAGTAAATTAACTAATAGAAATGTAAATATAAAAAATATTTTAGATGAAGCTAACAATGAAGTAAAAGACCGAGCAAAAATTAATTTACCAGGCTTAATTGAAAAAGTAAAAATAACTAAAACAAAAGCTGGGGAACAAATGGCTCTTGTAAAAATTTCTGACCTGACAGGCCTATTTGAAGTAGCGGTATTCCCAAAGGTTTATAAAAATCTAAAGAGTAAATTAATTCCAAACATTCCCCTACTATTTATTGGAAGAGTCGCTGACAAAAATGGTGAAAAGACAATGGTGATAGATAATATAGAAGAAATAAAGTAAAAAAGACTTAAAATAAAGCCTGTGAATTTAATATTGCAAAATTCTTTCTTTTTGGTATAATGTATTCATCATGAATTGGCTAACAGTAACAATTGCTATTATCTCCGTTTTACTAATAATCCTAATACTCCTACAAAAAACAAACACTGATGGAGCTGGACTTGGTGGTGGAGATTCACTTGGTATAAATGGAAAGAAAAGAGGTTTTGAAAAAACTTTGTTTCAATTTACTATTTTAGTAGCTATTGTTTTTGCATTAGTTAATTTTGTAGCTTTGTTTCTAAAATAAGTTTGGCTAAAAATTTAGAGTTTTTATTCTTTTTAAATAAATTAAAATCTAAATTCTTACTTATTTTTATTCATCAATTTTTAATAATAAAAAAATGGAAACTAACAATTTAATAGATAGTGACAATAAAAGAAATAGAGTTTATAAATTTAAAAAGAAAATAAGCGATGTTTATTCTTCATATTTTTTAACTTATAAATCTTTACCGGTATACAATATTACTGTATTTTGGACTGCAGTATTTATAGGATTAATATTTTTAATTTTAAGTCTTAATTCTTTAAGTGATAGATTTTTAATTACCATTCCTTCATATGGGGGGACTTGGAATGAGGGTGTTGTAGGGATTCCTAGATATATAAACCCTGTACTCGCAAATAGTGAAGCAGATAAAGATTTGACCACTCTAGTATATTCTGGAATTCTTAAAAAAGATGTAAATGGAAATCTTATTAACGATCTAGCGAGTAATGTGGAAGAAAGTGAGGATCATTTAAGTTTTACTATTACATTAAATGATAAAGCAAAATTTCAAGATGGAAAAAAGGTTACTGCGGATGATATTATTTTTACAATATCAAAAATAGGAGATAAAGATATAAATAGCCCTCTAGCTATAAATTTTGAAGGAATAGATGTAGAAAAAATTGATGATAGCACAGTAATATTTCATCTCAAAAAACCATACATGTATTTTAAAGAAAATTTAACTTTTGGAATTTTACCAAAGCATATTTGGAGTAATCTGAGCAATGAAGAATTTTCATTGTCTATTTACAATACAGAGCCTATAGGATCAGGACCATATAAAATAAATAAAGTTGTAAGAAATACAAACAATCTACCAACAAAGTATATCTTAAAAGAATATAAAGATTATATTTTAGGAAGGCCTTTTATTGATAATATTAATATATATATCTATAAAAATAATAATGAATTAATCTCTGCTTTAAATTATGGAGACATAAATGCTACAAATTATCTAGACCAGAGCTATTTTAGTAAAGTGAAAAATACAAATAAAGAAATAATTTCAAGTAGTCTTTCAAATCTATTTTCAATATCTTTTAATCCTTCTAAAAATCCAAGCCTTGTTAGCGCTAATACAAGAACAGCTCTTAATTTATTAATAAATAAACAAGAAATAATAAATCAAATCTTTTTTGGATATGCAAGGGAGACCGATTCATTATTTTCAAATAATTTAGACTTGGGTACTTCATCTATTTCAAATATAGATCAAGCAAAAAAACTTTTAACGAAAACAATTACAACTATAGGTAAAGATAAAAAGAAGCAGACTCAAACTGTAGATATAAATCAAAATCTTGAGATTAATCTAGCAACCGCTGATATAGATGATTTAAAAAAGGTGGCTGATAAAATAAAAGAAGATTGGGCTAAATTAGGAATTACCGTGAATATAAAAGTCTATAGTCTCTCAGATATTAGTGACATTATAAAGAAGAGAGATTTTGAGGCCTTACTTTTTGGATCTATCATAAATCATGATACAGATCTATATGCCTACTGGCACTCAAGTCAAAGAGTTTATCCAGGATTAAATATTACAGGATACACAAGTAAAAATTTAGATAAAAATTTAGAAATAATTAAAAATAGTTTAGACGAAAGTGAAAGAAATAAAGCTCTTAATAGTATAAATGAAGAATTAAATGAAGAAAGTCCGGCAATACCTATATATTCAAATAATTCAAACTACCTAGTGATAAAAAATTCTGCGAACATAGAAAATTTTATACCGGCAACTATGAAAGAGTCAAGCGAAAGATTTTTAGATGTGAGGGATTGGTACATTTATAAAGAAAGGGTTTGGAAAATAAGCTATATAAAAACATTAACAGAAAAATTACAAAACATTATACATTAATAATAAATAAAAATATGAACAACACTAACACTAGAAATACAAATCAAAATAATAATAGACCTAGAGAAAAATCTGCAGGAAGTGGAAGAAGTAGCTATGCGAGCATGAGCTCAAAAAAATCTTCTGGAAGACCCCCTGTCCGAGCAAGAAAAAATTCTGGACCAAAATTTGAGACAAAAATATCTGAGGCTACAGAATTGGCCCATATACCACCGCTCGCAAGTGACTCTATAAGAATAATAAACCTTGGAGGTGTGGAAGAAATTGGAAGAAATATGAGCTGTATAGAATACAAAGATTCTATAATTGTTGTTGATTGTGGATTCCAATTTTCTGAAAGTACCACTCCGGGTATCGAATGTATTCTTCCAAATACAAGATATTTAGAAGAAAATAAACATAAAATAAAAGGAATGCTTATTACTCATGCTCACCTAGACCATATCGGTGCTATTCCTTATATCTTGCCACGTATTGGAAATCCAAAAATCTATGCGCGCCAATTTACAGCTCTTATGATTAAGAAAAGACATGAGGAATTTCCTCATCTTGATCCATTGAATATAGAAATAATCGAAACAGATGACACTGTTAATCTTGGTGATCTTACTGCAAAATTCTTTGCTGTGTCTCACGCTATACCTGACTCAATGGGGTTAATTATAGAAACTCCATATGGTGACATAGTACATACTGGAGACCTTCGCCTTGATCATGACAACAACATTCCTACTCCAGCAGAAGTAGCGAGATATGACATTTTTGAAAATAGAAATATTTTATGTCTATTAACAGACTCTACAAACTGTGAAAATCCAGGTTTCTCTATTTCAGACAGAGTTGTCTTTGAAAATATTAGAAAAATAATTAAAGAGACTCAAGGAAGATTAATCGTAGCAACTTTTTCTTCTCAAGTAGAAAGAATGCTCGAGATTATGAAGATGATAGAAATGTATGGGAAAAAAATTGCAGTAGAAGGAAGAAGCATCAAAACAAATATTGAAGTTGCAAGACTGGCTGGAATGCTAAAAGTTGATCCACATATAATCATTTCAATTGAAGAAATGGAAAATTATCCGCCTGAAAGAGTTGTTATCCTTGCGACTGGCGCACAAGGAGAAGAATTTGCTGTACTCAATAGAGCAGCAAACGGAATGCATAAATATATTAAATTGGATAAGAAAACGACCATCTTGATGTCTTCTTCTATTGTGCCTGGGAATGAAAGAGCTGTACAAATGCTTAAAGATAAACTTTCTAGACGTGGAGCTCATATTATCCACTATAAAACTGACGATGTTCACTCTTCAGGTCATGCAAATCATGATGAGTTAGTCTGGATACACAAAAAGATTCATCCTAAATTCTTTATCCCTGTTCATGGATATCATTACATGTTAAGAGTTCATGCAGATATTGAAAGAGAGCTAGGTATGCCAGAAGAAAATATTATAATACCAGATAATGGAAT
>JAUPLJ010000045.1 GCA_030837425.1 Patescibacteria group bacterium | reverse complement strand
TGTAATCTCTTTTTTAAAAGATTTATAGTTTGAATGCCATATTCGAGACCTTTATTTTTATGAAGCTCTGCGATAGAAACTATTTTTATTGCATTATCAATTTCTCTTTCTACTAAGCTACGTTCTTCTTCTTTCTTTAATCCATTATGAATTATTACTAATTTATTTTTTACAAAAAGCCAATTCTCGACATCTTTAAAATCTTTCTCTGAGACACATATAGTCTTGTGTGAGGAAAGAATAGTGAGCCATGTTAAAAATTTTATTATTAAAATTTGCCAAAAAGGTCTTTCTTCACGAAATGGAAATCCATGGGCTGTAAAAATTATTTTTTTAACTCCTAAAGCTCTTCCTAAAAATCCTCCAAGCAAGCTGACCTTTGAGCTATTTAGATGAATTATGTCTGGCTTTTCTTTTTTAATTAAATTTATAATTTCTTTTATAGAATTTAATTCTTGAAATAATCCGACGTCACGAGTCAAATGATTAATGGTGACAGTACGTATACCTTTCTCATGTAGCCTTTCAGCTAAGATCCCTTCTCCACCAAAAGCAACGACCACTTCGTCGCCTAATCCTTTAAAATGAGTAGCCAGGTCAAAAACATATTTTTGTGCCCCTCCCCAATTGCTTTTAGTTATAAAGTATAAAATCTTCATATTTTTAAGACATTTTTTATTCTTCCTTTAATTGAATAAAAAATGTATAATATTATAATCAATTATATATGATTTTTAGCAAAATAACAAAAAGGGTCTTTGTGGGGGTGATAGATTTTTTGATCCTATCTTTCTCGCTTTATGTTTCTCTTTCCTTGAGAAATCTTAATTTTGGGAGCTGGGACAATTATCTGAAAGTTTTTTATCCATTTTTAATTATTATAATTTCTAGTATTGTAGTTTTTTATATGTATGGCCTTTATGACAAGATGACGATAAAGATCTATAAAGAGCTTGATAAAAGAATTTTTTATGGACATATTATTTCCGCAATAATAGGAACTATAATTTTCTATACTTCCCCTATTTTTTCTATTGCTCCTAAAACTATACTTATAATCTACATCTTAATTTCTAGCCTTTCTATTTTTGCTTGGAGAAAATACGCAAGAGCCTTCGTTAAGCCAAACCAAAAAATGAAAGTTTTTCTCGTTGCAGAAGGAAGAGAGTTGCACGAATTAGAAGAAGAATTAAAAAATAATAAAATTATAGATACAAAAAGAGTAGAGTACATAGATATAGAAAATGAGGCTGGACTTGATCTTTATACGAAAATAAAAAAAATAGTAGAGGAAGACGATTTTAATTTGATAGCTATAAATATGCATCACTCTCATATTAAAAATAATATTGAGCTATTTTATGAATTACTATTAGAAAAGAGAGACGTGATAAATTTTGCAGATCTTTATGAAGAGGTATTTGAAAAGATTCCTCTTAAGAATATAGATGCTGGCTGGTTCTTCAGTAATCTTTATAATAAAAAAGATAATTTATACGATTCTTCAAAAAGAGCTTTCGATTTAATATTATCCATTCCTGCTTTTATAATATCTTTAGTCTTTTATCCGTTTGTATTTTTAATTATTAAATATCAAGATGGAGGAAATATATTTTATATTTCAAAAAGAATTGGAAAAGACGGAAAAGAATTTGATCTATATAAATTTAGAAGCATGACAGATGTAAAAAAAGTTAATGTTAAAAGTAAAAATGAATCTAAAAGAGTAACAAAATTTGGGGATTTTATAAGAAAAACAAGAATAGACGAGCTCCCACAACTTATAAATGTGATTAAAGGAAATTTGTCACTTATCGGACCAAGGCCCGAAATGCCAGAATTAGTAAAAGAGTATTCAAATCAAATTGCTTTTTATGGGATTCGCCATACCATAGTCCCTGGCCTTTCTGGATATGCTCAAATATATCAAGATCAAAAAGAGGTGCCAAAATTTGGTCTTTCAACAGATGCAACAAAAGAAAAATTGTCATACGATGTCTACTATCTTAAACATAGATCTTTTATGCTTGATTTATCTTTAATAATAAAAACAGTGCGAGTCTTAATTGGGAAGACTGGGTTATAAGAAAATATGGAGAATAAAAATTTATTTTTAATTTATTTAGGTAGAAGTGGAGCTGGTCCAAAATTAACATTAGATTTTGCTAAAGAAATTATTTATGATAATGAAATAAAAAATTTAAATCTATTGATATCTAAAAATAATTTATTAAAAGAAGAGGTAATATCTATCAAAAATGATACTTTTGTATTGGATACTCCAATATCTAATAAGGATGCAGTCTTAAAACTACCTTCTTTTTTATTTAAATTTATAAAAATTTTAATAACTGTAAAAAAAAATAAAAATAAAAACTTTTTATTTTTTATGACCCATATATGGAACCCTGTATCTATGATTTTAATAAAAATTATAATTCCCAAATCTAATATATTCTATGTTAGTCATGATGCAAATATCCATCCAGGAGAGAAAAATTCTAAACTACAATATTCGATTATGCAGCTTGAAATATTTTTATCTAATAAAATAATTACATTAACAAATAACGTTAAAAATATTTTACAAAAGAGGTGGGGGGATAAAGAAATTACAGTATTAGAGCACCCTGTTTACGATTTTGGAAAAATAGAGGAAATTAGAAAATTAAAAGAGGTCACTACTTTTTTATTTTTTGGAAGAATGGTTAAATATAAAGGGTTAGATCTTTTCTTAAAAGCTTTAGAAATATTTGATAAAGAGATAAATAAAAAATATAAAGTGATAATAGCCGGAGAAGGAGAAATAAAAGATTATAATATTACAATTATAAAAAAACTAAATAAAAATGAAGAAAAAATAGAATTGATAAATAGATATATAAATGAAAAAGAAATACCAGAAATATGGGACAGGAGCGATATATGTGTACTTCCATATATCGAGGCTAGCCAGTCTGGAGTTATCGCAATAGCAATAAATAAAGCTATGCCGTGTATAATTACACCAATGGACGGTTTAATAGAACAGTGTACCCTAGAAAGTAAATCTATGGCTTTAATATCTAAAGATACTAAAGCTGAGGAATTTTCTAAATCTATGTTAGAAATATTAAATGAAGATATTTACATTAAATTATCAAAAAATGCAATAGATTTACAAGATAAATATAGTTGGAAAAAATGGATTAATGAAATAATAAAATAATTCTCTACAACTTAAAAGATTAATTTTTGTATACCTCTTAATATTTTTATAAAAATATAAACTTTTTCCATTGGATATACACCTTCAAAAAATATTTCACTACTAGCAAAAAAAATATTTTTAAAATTATTTAGTTTATTTTTAAATTTTTTATTCTTAGCTAAATTTGTCAGACTGTCTTGTTGATATTCTTTTTCTAAGGTCACAATATTTTCTACAAAACATTTTGAATATCTTGAATACCTAATAGAAAAAACCCATTCTTCTAGTGTTTGTCCGGAATTAACTTTTTTTGAATAATAGATATTGTGTTTTTTAATTAAATCTGTCTTTAATAATTGAGCATAGTCACCTCTTATTTTTCTTTTTATTAAATAATCAATTAAATAATTATAATATCTTTTATCTTGATCTGTTATCTTAATACTGTCTATACCTAATTCTATTCCATTTGATTTATTTAGAGTAAGAAGCCAATCACATTTTTCTCTTTGAATAATAGAAACTTGATCTGCTAACGAATTTTCTTTAAGCCAATCATCATGATCTAAAAAAAATACGAAATCACTATTTTTAGATAAATTATCTAAGCCAAAATTACGAGAATAATTAGCCCCCATATTTTTAGTATTTATAAAATATTTTATTTTTGGTTTATATTCCCCACTTAGATTTTGTAAAAAAATATCAAACTCTGTAAAATCAAAATCTGGAGAATCATTTATTATAATAATTTCCCAATCTTTATGTTTTTGTGTTAAGACACTCTCAGCGGCACGAATCAACTCTTTTGGTCTTTTATATGCTGGAATAATAATAGAAACTTTTTTCATAATTTTATTTATAAACTATTTTTCTGGCAAGAATGGTGGGAAGTGTAGCGCAAAATCTGGGACATTTTTTTTATGTATAATATCTAACTTATGATCAGGAAATAACGTTGTATTTTTTTCTTTTTCAAAAAGATTTTTATTGGCAAGACTTAATTCAAAAACTATGGGTATTGGAAACCCTCTCCAATATGGCGTCAGAGTATAGTTATTGTTATGTACATGAAAGATAAAATGATTTTCAGTTAATTTTTTTACACAATAAGAATAGTAATCCAAATCTTTATTTCTTTCAAAATGGAGCTCAATCAATATTTGTGAAAATTTATTTAATATAGAAGTATCAATGTCTTGCAAAAAATTCCATTCTGCACCCTCCACATCAATTTTTAATACTAATTCTAAATCTTCATTATTAATATGATTATTTATTTCCATAAATTCCTTTAAAGGACGACAACTGTCTTCTGGATGATTTTCCGAGGATATTCCTTCTTTAAAAAAATGAAATTTATTATTATTTTCTTTTCCGTGAGGTAAGGAATTTATAGTGTGATCATACATAAAAATGTCATAACCTTTTTTTACCATACCCTCATCCCAAGAGACATCATCACTGATACCAAAACTATAAGCTATTTTTTTCTTGTTTTGATTTAATTTATAGGAATCAAACATAACATACCCACTATCTCCTTTTGCACCAACTCTAAGTTTCTCAAAACCTTTTACTCCATAAGGTTTAAATAAATTGAGAAATTCTTTATCTGTATTTAAAGAGTTATTAAAATACCTTTCTAATATTTCC
>JAUPLJ010000044.1 GCA_030837425.1 Patescibacteria group bacterium | reverse complement strand
TATCCAGAATAAAAAACCATAGCGAATCGCAAGTAAGAAATTGTATACAAGATTAAAGAAAAAATCAAAATTTATAGAATACATGTATCTAGATATAATAAAATTATATCACGAAGACAGTTATTCTTATTTTGAATACTTTTTAATTATTTTTGAATAATAGCCTCTATTTCTTTTGCTATTTTAAAGAGTTTTTTGTCTTCTAAGATATCTCCTGTGAGCTGAATTCCAATAGGTAAAATATTTTCACTCAGATTTTCTCTCTTTTTTGTAGGAATAGATATTGAAGGAGAGCCTATAATATTTGCAGGCACTGTAAAAATATCAGCTAAATACATAGCAAGTGGATCACTCTTTTCTCCAAATTTCCAAGGAAAAATTGATGCTGTGGGAGTCATGATTGCATCAACACTCACAAAAGCTTTTTGAAATTCTTGCTTTAATATTTCTCTAGCAATAACTGCTTTATTATAAAATGCGTCAAAATATCCAGCTGAAAGAATATATGTTCCGAGTAGGATTCTTCTTCTGACCTCATCTCCTAATCCTGCTGTGCGAGAATTTGTAAAATTTTCTACAGTATTTTTTCCTGGGATAGAAAGCCCGTAGCGGACTCCATCGTATCTTCCCATATTAGAAGAGACCTCTGCGGGACAAATGACATAGTAAATTGCGAGAGCTTTATCAATGTTTGGAAGATCAACATCTACTACTTCATATCCGGCACTCTTTATTTTTAATATTTGTGTTTCAAAATCTTCAAGAATCTCTTTTTCAATTCCTTTTCTTATACTTTCATCTTTCAAAATCTTAGGTATGCCTATTTTCTTTTTTAAATTAATTTCTTTATTTCTAAATTCATCTTTTAGAGAAGTGGCGTCTTTTGGATCATGAAAAGATATCAAATCAAAAAATGCTTCTGCATCTTCTACCGTATTTGCAAATGGACCAATCTGATCAAGTGAGCTCCCCATAGCCATAAGACCATATCTTGAGACAGATCCATAAGATGGCTTGTATCCTACCAGATTACAAAATGCTGCAGGAAGACGAATTGACCCTCCAGTATCTGATCCAAGCGAAAGTGGTGCTGCTCCATAAGCCACAGATGCAGCAGACCCGCCTGATGACCCGCCTGGGACACGAGATGTATCTATTGGATTTTTAACAACACCATATGCAGAATTTTCTGTACTTGAGCCCATAGCGAATTCATCCATGTTGGCTCTTGCTAAAATAATTCCTCCTGATTCTTTTATTTTTGCTACAACTGATGAATCATAAGTTGCGACATAATTTTCAAGCATCCTGCTTCCTGCAGAAATGATTTCTCCGCAAACTAAAATATTATCTTTTAAAATTATTGGGACTCCTGTAAAAAGATTCGCGTGTCCTTCATCTATCATCTTTTGCGCTTTTTCCACTTGCTCATCAATAAATTCTTGAGAAAATAGTCCTAAGATAGCGTTTATATTTTCAGCTTCATCGAGATCTTTGTTTACTCTTTTCTCATGAGACTTAATTATCTCAATAGACTCATTTACGATTTCTCTTACGGACTTTTCTTTTGAGATTAATTCTTTATGTATTTCTTTTAATGTCTTCATAAATTTATTTTAAATTATTTTTTGATCACTTTACTTACTTTTACAAAATCCCCTTGTCTGTCTGGCGCATCGCTCAAAAGTTTCTCAGTGTATTCTCCACCTTGATTTAAAATTACATCTTCTCTTGTCTCGTTTTTATTAAAAGAATTTAAGAATTGATTTCCGTATGTTGCCCCACCTGATGATTCAAGATTTCCTCCGGCCATATCTGCAACTTGGCCAACATAATTTAAAATCTCTTTCATTTCATTCAGAAACTTTTCTTTTTCTTCTTCTGTTAATGAAAGTCTAGAAAGTGTCGCTACATTTTCAAGATCTTTTTTTGTAAATTCTATATTAGACATATATTTGTATTAAAAGTATTCTACCAAAAATTAGCCATTATCTCAACTATTTATTTTACTAATTTATCAAACTCTTTCTCATTAATAATCTTCACTCCTAGCTCGCGAGCGGTGCGCTCTTTTGTTGAAATTTTACCATCTTCACTTTCACCCAGTAAAAGATAATCTGTCTTTTTTGATACAGAAGAAGCGACTTTTCCTGCCATATTCTCGACAATCTCTATAAAATCCTCCCTAGGCTTACTCAAGGCCCCAGTTATAACAAAAACCTTATTAGTTAATAAAGATGCTGACTTTTTTAATTTGTCGCCTCCTTTATCAATATTTTGAGGATTTGTAATTTTTACTATTTTCAAAATCTCTTTTAAGAATTTTTGATTAATATCACTTTCAAAATAGTCCATCAAAGACTCTAGACTTTTCTCCCCTATTCCTACAACTCCAAATTCTTCTTTTAAATCTTCTATTTCTACTTTGTTTCTATTTTTTGAAATATTTTCTACAGCTGATTTAAAATTTTCAAAGCTTCCAAATTTTTTAGCAATATCTTTTGCTGTCGTCTCTCCGACTTGGCGAATGCCTAATGAATAAATAAATTTGTGAAGTGAAATATTTTTTGAAATCTCTATTGCGTTGATTAAATTCTCAGCCGACTTTTCTCCAAATCCTTCAAGGCCTTCTATATCACTCATTTTTAATTTAAAAATATCTAGCACATTTTTAACTAATCCAAGATCATAAAATTCATCTATTATTTTTTCTCCCATCCCATCAATATTAAAAGCTTTCTTCGCTACGAAATAAGTAAAATATTCTCTATGCTTTGCTTCGCAAGATTCATTTTTACAAAATAACCCAGTCGAAAATCCTGACTTATTTAATTTATTTATTTCTTTTTCTAATTTTGAATTACATACTGGACAAAATTCTGGCATTACAAATCTTTTTGAATTTTTATTTCTTAATTCTTTCACTACAGATACAATTTCTGGAATTACATCTCCTGCTTTTCTAATAATCACAGTGTCTCCTACTCTCAAATCAAGTCTTTCTATCTCATCGCTGTTGTGAAGAGTTGCTCTCTTTACTCTTGATCCATAAACTAGTACTGGTTGAAGCTCTGCTACTGGAGTAGCGACTCCAGTGCGGCCAATCTGAATAGATATATTTTCAACTTTTGTAGAGACTTCTTCAGCTGGGAATTTGTAAGCTATCCCAGCGCGAGGAGATTTTGCGGTAAATCCAAGCGCATCAGAAATATCTTGCTCATTTATTTTGATTACGAGTCCGTCTATGCCATATTCTTCATCTTCTCTTTTTTCTTTCCAAGCTTCATACATCTTTTCTATTTCTTCAAGATTCTTACAAAGCTTAAAATGCGGATTTACTAAAAAATTATTTTCTTTCAAAAATTTCAACTCATCTATTTGGGTAGCAAGAATAAGAATATTATTTTTTTGACTTTCGCTTGCGGGGCTTGAAGAAAAAATAATATTCTTATTCTTGTTGTTTATAATTTCTATATCATACGCGAAAACTTTTAAATTTCTTTTGGCGACAATCTTTGTATCAAGCTGGCGAAGTGTCCCTGCTGCAAGATTTCTAGTATTTGCATATTTTGGTAAATTGTTTTTTTCTTGACTCTTGTTTATTTTTTCTAGCTCACTCTTTTCCATCCAAGCTTCACCCATTACTATAATATCTACTTTGTCTTTTAGTTTTAAAGGAATGGATTTTATTGTACGGATATTCTCCGTGATATCTTCACCGATTTCTCCATCACCTCTTGTCGCAGCTCTTACAAGCTCACCTCCTTTATAGGTGAGCACTACTTTAAGCCCATCTATTTTTAATTCAGCGACATAAGAAAAATTTTTAATTATATTTATTTTTTGTAAAAAATTTTTATTTCTTTCTTCCCAATCTCGGAGCTCATTTAAATCAAAAACATTATCAAAGCTCCATTGACGAACTTCGTGCTTCACTTTTTCAAAATGATCTAAAATTTTTCCACCAACTCTTTTTGTTGGGCTATTTTCATCATAATACTCTGGATATTCTTCTTCTAATTTCAACAGCTCGTGAAAAAGAGAATCATAAACTGTGTCTTCTATTTCCGAATTATCTAGCACATGATAAAGATATTGATGATGCTCTAATAGCTTTCTCAAGTCTAAAATCCTTTTTTTTGTGTCCTTCTTTAGCTCTTTCATTTATAGATTATAACAAATTAAAAGACTTTAAAATAATTGGAAAAACCTTTATTTAAGAAGATGATTCGAATACTGTCCTACTTGCTCTTGCTCTATTGTCTGGGTCACAGCTAGAATAGCCTGTAGAAATAATTTCAAAATAGGCCGTCGTATCTGTAGCGACACTAGTTCTTTGTTTTGAAAAGACGACTAAAGCACATCTTACATTATCATCCCCTGTATTTGGATCTGTAGATTTTAATATTAATCCGAAAGTTGTAGTAGCATTCATATCGTCTCCTATAATATTAAAGGAAGAGGTTTCATCTTTTAAATTATCCTCCACGGCTTGTGGTGTTAGGGCATAAGTATAAAAGATTCGATTATAAGTGTTGTCATTATTGTTACAATATATCTCTGTTGGACCTGTCATACCTGTACTGGTTCTAACAGTACTTGAAGCAAAAAATATATTCTGATTTGAATTTGTAATAAAATCAGCATTTCCATTACCTGTTGATGTTGAATTAAGTATAAGTGAGACTCCTAAAGTCAAATCTCTAAAATTTGAATCTAAATATTTAGCGCATTCTATACCAGAATCCGCAGCAAAATATGTGACCTTACTTAATTCTACCAATTTAGAGAAAAACATTTCTTTTGCAATAATTCTTGAAACAGAAAGTGAAACTAAAAGTAAAATAGAGATGACCACTAAA
>JAUPLJ010000043.1 GCA_030837425.1 Patescibacteria group bacterium | reverse complement strand
TCTTCTTCCTCAAGATGTGGCAATGATCGCTGTAAAATTAAAGGCAGGAGTTGATCCAAAAATTGTAAAAGCTACTCTAGTTGCAAATGGATTTGATCAATATGCAAAGATACAAACCTTTGAAGAAGGTACGCCTTCTTTTGTAAATCAGATGAAGCAACTCTTTGGAGCAATGGGTACGATGTTTGGCTCTATTGGAATAGTGGTAGCTGCTATTACTTTATTTATAGTTATTTTTATTAATGCTATTACCAGAAGAAAGCAGATTGGTATATTAAAAGGAATTGGAATAAATAGTTTTGCGATAGAATTTTCTTATGTATTTCAAGCTGTTCTTTATACTACTATTGGATGTGTTCTAGGCACATTAATTGTTTTTTCTTTTATAAAGCCGATAATTGATGCACACCCAATAGATTTTCCTTTTTCTGATGGAATAATAGTCGTAGAGACTACAACCACATTGATAAGAGTTGGAGTTCTTATGATAATAGCTGTGATTGCAGGATATTTCCCTGCTCGCATGATAGTAAAAAGAAATACACTTGATGCGATACTTGGAAGATAATTTAAAAAAGTAAAATTATGACTAATAATGTAAATAATAAAAATATAATAGTAGCGAGAAATCTAGTACGAAGCTTTATTAATGGAGAAGTAATTACAAATGTCCTTAAAAATATAAGCTTAGAAATTAAAGAGGGAGAATTTGTAGCTATAATGGGCAGAAGTGGAGCAGGAAAATCTACAACCCTTTATCAATTATCGTTATTGGATGAACCAACAAGTGGAGAAATAATCCTAGAAGGAAAAGATACCCATATTCTTTCCCAAGAAGATAAAACAAAATTTAGATTAAATAGATTAGGTTATGTGTTTCAAGATTATTCACTCATGAGTGATTTGACCGCATTAGAGAATGTCGCTCTACCTCTACTTATGCAAGGAAAATTAAAAGAAGAAGCATTTTTAAAAGCAGAAGAATCTTTGGGAGAGGTAGGACTTGATCATGTTATGGATCATTTACCTGCAGCTCTTTCTGGTGGAGAGCAACAGAGAGTTTCTATTGCAAGAGCGATAGTGCATGGTCCTAAAATAATATTTGCTGACGAGCCTACTGCAAATCTTGATCATACTTCCAGCTTAAATGTTATGGAAATTTTTAAAAAGTTAAATAAGGAAAAAGGTATTACCATAGTAATGGTTACTCACGAAGATGAATATATAAAAGTAGTAGATAGAGTGATAAAATTAGACGATGGAAGAATAGTGTAATCAATAAAAACTCCCCCAACTATACGTTAAGGGGGTTTTGACTTTTATATTATTATTTGATAATATATATTCATTATTAGATAGGTGCGAATAAGTGTTAATTGTAAGGTCGAGCAGAAGTGCTCGAATTTTTTATTAAAAAATAATAATCAGAACCCATCCTTGGTCCTTCCCTAAATATTTAGGGAAGGAGACCTCCTCGCAGAGCGAGGAGGAGGTAGGGTTCATAAAACAAAATTATGTTAGATGTAAAAGCTTTAAATACCGCTCTAGCTACTCTTGAAGAAGAGAAGAAAATATCTAGAGAAAAAATTATAGATGCAGTGGAAAAGTCTCTTGCTGCAGCATATCAAAAAGAATATGGCAAAAAGGGGCAACTTATAAAATGTGTAATAAATTTTGAAACAGGAGAAACTACTTTTGAGCAAGTTAAAATTGTTGTTGATGAATCTACTGTCAGAATGATAACTGAAGAAGAAGAAATCTTAGAAAAAAAGGAAGAACAAGACGAATCAGAAATTATTCTTCCAAGATACAACGAAGAGAAACATATCCTTGTTTCAACAGCTAAGCTTTTAAAGAAAAACGCTGAGCTTGGAGAAGAGATAAGTTTTTCTTTAGAAAATAAAGTAGACTTCGGAAGAATTGCAGCCCAAACAGCAAAGCAGATCATAGTACAAAAAATTCGTGAAGCAGAAAATGAATCTATCGGAGCTGAATTTGAAAGTAAAGAAGGTAGTGTAGTCTCTGGAATAGTTCAAAGAATCGAGAGAGGAAATATTTTTATTGATCTAGGAAGAACAACAGCTATTCTACCTTTTGAAGAGCAAATTCGTGGAGAAAGATTTCACGCTGGACAAAGAGTCAAAGCCTATCTGTTTTCTATGGAAGAAGGAGTAAGAGGGTTTTCAATTCGCCTATCTAGATCACACCCTAAATTCTTAATTGAATTATTTAAAACTGAATCCTCAGAAATCGCAGAAGGAGTAGTTGAAATTGTTTCTGTGGCAAGAGAGCCAGGAAGCAGAAGTAAAATTGCTGTAAAGAGTAATGACGAAAGAGTAGACCCTATCGGAGCCTGTGTTGGGCAAAGAGGAGTGAGAGTAAATGCCATTTCTTCAGAGCTTGGAGGAGAAAAGATTGATATTATTGAATGGGGTGATGATGTAAGAAAAAATATTTCAGCATCTCTTTCTCCAGCAAAAGTAATTGAGATCGAGATTGATGAGACAGAAAAGAAAGCTAAAGTAAAAGTCAGCATGGAAGAGCAATCTCTTGCGATCGGAAGAGGTGGACAAAATGTACGCCTTGCTGCAAAACTAACAGGATGGAAAATCGATGTAGCAGGAGAGTCTGGAGATGTGATAGTCGAAGCAGACAACGAAGGACTTGTAGATGGAGAAGTTTTAGAAGATACTCCAAATGCTCATGGCGAATCAATCGAAGAAGAAATTAAAGAAGAGCTTTCTGAAAATGAAAACAAAACAGAAGAAGATGTTAATCATTCAGCAAAAGATCAAAAGATTATAGAAGAATAACTCTCCCCTGACCCCTCCCTAATATTAGGGAGGGGAAAATGCGAAACGAAGTGGAGCATTGGGGAGAGTTATGAATTATAAATTACAAATGAAAATATTATGAAAGCAAAATTTGAAAAATTAGAAAATAGTGAAGCGAAAGTTATCATCTCTTTAGAAAAAGATGAGTTTGAAAAATATCATGACAAAGCTTTAAAAAGCATACAAGAAGCTGTGGTGATTGATGGATTTAGAAAAGGAAATGCTCCTGAAAATCTTATTGTGGAAAAATACGGAGAGATGATGATCTTAGAAGAGATGGGGCATCTAGCGATCAATGGCTCATTTTATGAGACTATAATAAATGAAAATAAAGACAAGAAAGATGATGATAAAATAGTCCCTATTTCAGAGCCAAAAATTTCTATCACAAAGATTGGAAAAGGATCAGATTTCGAATACTCTGCTTCATTTGCAACTTTGCCAAAAATAGATCTTCCAGAATATAAAAAGCTTTCAAAAGAAGAAAAAGCAAAAGTCGAAGCAGATCTACTTGAAGAATTAAAAGCTAAAGTCGAGGGCGCAAAACTTCCACAAATTTTCGATGTTCAAGATGAAGAAGTTTTGGATATACTTGAAAATTTAAGAAAAGCGAGAAATGTCGGAGCGCATGTGCATGAAGATGGCACAGTCCATGAGCATGCTCATGAAGAAAATAAAGTCCAAGCAGAAAATAATCCAGACTCCCCTTCTCTCCCAGAATTAAATGATGAATTTGCACAAAGCTTTGGAGATAATTTTAAAACTTTACAAGATCTTAAAGATAAAATAAAAGATAATCTAACTCTAGAAAAGAAAGCTAAAATTTTAGACAAAGAAAGAAATCATATTTTAGAAAGATTGGTAAAAGAGACCAAAGCCTCTCTTCCTGAAATCTTAATTACAGAAGAGCTTGGAAGAATGAAATCTCAAATGATGGCAGACGTAGAAAAATTTGGTGGAAAATGGGAAGAATATTTAATCCAAATCAAGAAAACAGAAGAAGATCTAGTAAAAGATTGGAGAGAGACAGCAGAAAAAAGAGTCCTCTCTCAATTGATATTAAATGAAGTGGCTAAACAAGAAAAAATTGAAGTGAAAAAAGAAGAGATAGATGTGGAATCAATAAGAATTTTAACTGAAATGCCAGAAGCAAATGAAAATCATGTGAATAGCTATGTTCATCAAATGCTTTTAAATGAGAAGGTGATGAAATTTTTAACAGAATAAAAAGAACCCTCCCCTGCCCCTCCCTAATTTATTAGGGAGGGAAAAATGCGAAGCATTAGGGTGGGTTCTAATATAAAAATACTCTACGATTCGTAGAGTATTTTTATTCTGTAGCAGGGGCTGGTGTTGCTTCTGGAGCTGGGTCAGGGGCTGGGGCAGTCTCTGATGGAGGAGTGACCACAGGTATAGAAGATGTAGTAGGAGCTGGGTCAGGCTCTGGTGCAGGATCACTATTTGTACTACTTACGACTGGTGCGCTTGAAGATGTATTTGTTTCGTTTGTACTAGTAGAAGTACTAGTGCTTGTAGCAGTAGTAGAGGAAGCAGTACTTGTGCTATTTCCATCTGATGTATTTGAAGATGTATTGTTAGAAGTGTTGTTTGCAGTATTTTGTGAATTTAGAAGTTCTTCTAATTTATTTCCATCAATACAGATGCTTCCTGTTGTTGATTTTTTAAGACAAATCCCATCATCCCCTATTCTCCAATTTTTACTTGATCCTTCGATAGACTTCACATTCACCAATGCATTTCCATTTAGATTAAGATCAAAGTTGCTTCTGGTTAGAGTATTTGTAAGAGCTTTGATAGAAGCAAGAGATGAAGTAGAGAATAGATCATTTAGATTAGCTAGAGTAGTACTTGCTATCTCTAGATCTGTAGTAGAAGCTAAGAATAGAGAAAGAGTATTAAATGAATTTTGTATTGTGTTATTTATTAAAGTTGATGAACCTACATTTGCAAATAGAAGAGCTGAAGAAGTTGAGTTTATATCTATTACTCTTTTGTTTAATTCTTGGATA
>JAUPLJ010000042.1 GCA_030837425.1 Patescibacteria group bacterium | reverse complement strand
GCTACATCAAATAAAAAGCTTGTTGGAATATCTTTTGTAAAGTTTGCTAGAGTTAATTTAAAGACAGCTGAAGCTTTTAAAATTGGTTTTATAAAAACAGGTGAAGCTGTCACTGGGACCATTTCAGGATTTTGGGAATTATTTTCAAATTTATTTAAGAATGGAAAGATCTCAGAAAATATTTCAGGGCCAGTTGGAATATTTAATATGGTAGGAGAAGCGAGCCATCTTGGATTTGATTATTTATTACTTTTTGCAGCAATACTTTCTATTTCTCTTGCTGTCTTTAACATACTTCCATTTCCAGCTCTCGATGGAGGAAGAATCCTTTTTGTGATTATTGAATGGATTACTCGCAAAAAGATTTCTGAAAAATGGCAGGGGATTTTAAATGGCACCGGCTTCATTATTTTAATCCTTCTTATGATTATAGTTTCTGCCAGAGATGTTATTCATCTTTTTGTAAAATAAAATAAAAATCCCCAACTCAAATTTGGTTGGGGATTAATTTTTTTTGTAGTTTTTTATTTTAGGAAGATTTCTACCTCTCCAAATTTTCCAGTATAGACATATACTGTATCAAATTTTTTGAAACTAACATTTACAGGCATTAAATTTTCATCTATGCAATAAATTTTTTTATTATTTGTTTTGATTAAATATTTTTTAATCAAAACAGTATTAGTTTCAACTTCTGTATACAGGTTGCCATATTTATATTCAACAACACTAATTATTGTACCGGAATCTAATTTTGCCACTTGTTTTTTAAATGGAACATAATTTTGAATTTTGCAATTAGGAGCTTTAATTATTTTTTGTGCGTTTACATGTAAAGTACAAAATAATACAACCATAATGGCTAATAACTTTTTTTTCATTTTTTTAAAAAGATTTTGTTTTGAAAGTCATCGCAGGGATAAAATTTTTATCACTATGGTGACTTTCAAAACAAAAAAGAGACAAAATTACGAAAAAATAAAAAGGTTAATCTTATATCAGTATAGCATATCAGGTTTATTTTGTCAAGCAGAGGTGTTTGTGTTAATATATGAAGACATTTACAATCTTTTATTATGATAAAAAAATTCTTAAGAAGATTCTCCAATGATATAGGTATAGATCTTGGAACAACTAATACTCTAGTATCCCTCGCAGGAGCTGGGATTGTTATTAATGAGCCTTCTGTGGTTGCTATAAATAACAAAACAAATAAGATTATCGCACTCGGCACTGAAGCTAAAAATATGATGGGCCGTACACCAGAGCATATTTCTATTGTCCGACCTATTATAGATGGAGTAATTTCTGATTATGAAGTCACAGAAGAATTTTTATCTTATTTGATAAATAAAGCAAACAATTTAAATAAAAAATTTTTAGGTCCAAGAGTTGTAATAGGAATTCCAATAGGTATTACAGATGTAGAAATTCGCGCAGTTGAAGACGCTGCTATCTCTGCAGGAGCAAGAGAAGTATTTATTATAGAAGAGCCTGCAGCAGCAGCAATTGGTATGGGCCTATCAGTACACACTCCTTTCGGATCAATGATAGTTGATATTGGTGGAGGGACTACAGACATAGCTATTCTCTCATTATCTGGAATTGTTTTACGAAAAAGTATAAAAATAGCAGGAGACAAAATGAATCAAGATATAATATCTTATTTAAAATCTCAATATAAAATAATTATTGGAGAAAAAACATCTGAAGAAATAAAATTAGAAATAGGAAGCGCTCTCCCAGATGAGGAGACAAGTCATCATTTAAGAGAAGTCTCTGTAAAAGGTAGAGATTTAGCGACAGGTCTTCCAAAAGAAATTATGGTTGGAGAAATAGATATCAGAGAAGCTATGTACCCAAGCATCGCATTGATAGTAGAAGCGACAAAAGAGATATTAGAAGTTTCTCCTCCAGAAGTTTTGGGTGACATTATTAAAAGCGGTATAATTTTAACAGGAGGAGGAGCTTTAATTAGAAACATTGAAAAGCTTTTTGAGATACAGCTTAAAGTGAAAACTACCATTTCTCAAAATGCTTTAATGGATGTCGCCACCGGATGTGGATTTGTACTTAATGAAATAGAAAAATTTGAACAACTTGTAATAAAAAATGTCGACGATGTTTCTTTTGTTAAATAATAAAAAATAATAGCGAGCCGGAATAAATAACATGCAAACTAAAGAAAAAAAATATTTTAGGAATAATTTGATATTGATACTCATTTTTATTTTCTTTTTTTTGTCTTTTTCAAAGATAAAAAGTTTTTTTAATTCTTCTATTAAAGATAAAAATACTCCCGAAGTCTTTCTCTCTTCAATAAACAAGGGTATAGGAAATTCCTCTGACTTTTTTTCTGGTATAGGAGGATATTTTTCATCTAAAAAAGCTTTATTGAATCAAATTTCCGATTTACAAAATCAGATTGAAAAACAAAAGTATTCTTCAATTGTAGATTCTTTGTCTTCTTCTGAATCTTTATCTTCAAATTTTTCTACAACATCTTCACATAAAAGTATTGTTAGTAAGAATTTACCCATTGTCGCAAAAAAGATTTTTTCAGATTTTACTTCTATTTATGACACAGTATTACTTGATAAAGGTTTTTCTTCTGGAGTAGAAAAAGGAGACATTGTCTTTTTATATCCAAATCTAATCATTGGCCAGATTGATAGTATAAATCCAAACACTTCTTTATTAACTTTATATTCAAGAAATAAAAATAAAATAGAAGGAATAATCAAAGTAAGCAAAAATAATTCAAAGACTAATTTTACTGATTTAAAAAATCAAAATTCATCTTCCACAAATACTTCTACTAGCTCACTCTCATCATCCTCTACATCTTTGATTCCAATTGAAGTAAATTTTAAACAAAAAAATCAGACTAGTGTACTTATAGATTTATTTGGTAATGGTGGCGGAGATTTTATTGCGAGATTACCTAACAATCTAGAAGTTTCTACCGGCACTATTATTTATTTAAGTAATGATGAAAGTAAAGCACTAGGCGAAGTTGTAAAAGTAGAAATAGAAGAGACATCATTTTATGAGAATATTTTTATAAAGGGGTATTACAACAGTAGATTAAATGATAGTTATTATATAATGCATAAATAATATGAAAGTGATACAAAATAAATTTTTCAGAATAGCTTTAATTTGTACTTTAATTTTTATTTTTGTTTTTTCTTTCTTTTTTGATATTGCACTTTCAAATTTTGATATACCAGTATTGACTACAATTTGTTTTTTTATTTTTATTATTTACAGATTTATAAAGCCTCAACTAAGATAAATCTTTTAATAAAAGCTATGGTTAAAAATATATTTAAAAGTTTTTTAAGAAAAAAAAGAAAAAACACACTAAGTGGAGAGATTAATCCAGAAGACATTTTTCTTGATTCTTCCAATCTCACAGGTTTGGATATGGATAAAATGGAAGGATCGCTTCACAAACCGATTTCTAGCACAGCAGAAAGAGTTCCTTTTTTTATTTTACTTTTAATTTTTTCTTTATTCACTTTCAGACTTTATAATCTAGAAGTAAAAAATTATGATTTTTATAAAAATAAAGCTGACAATAACAGATACAACACTCATCTTATTTTAGCGAACAGGGGCCAGATTTTAGATAGAAATGGAAAAATTTTAGCAAACAATATAGTCTCTGCATCATCTCAGATTTTAAAAAGGCAATATTTAGAAGATTCTGGTATAGCTAATCTTATTGGATATATTTCTTATCCTAAATCTGACTCTCTTGGAAATTATTGGCAAGATGATTATATAGGTAAAGATGGGGTAGAGCAAATTTATCAGCCACTTTTAAGTGGTGTAAATGGAAAGAAAATTATAGAAAAAGATGTGAAGTCTTTTATTGAAGCTGAGAATATTGTAATTAAAGCAATATCTGGAGCAAATTTAAATTTAACTATTGATATTGATTTGCAAAAAAGATTATTTGATTCTATAAAACAAGTTGTAAATGACAGAGGTTATATTTCTGGTACAGGAATAATTATGGATGTTAATACTGGAGAAGTTTTAGCTATGACAAATTTTCCAGAATATGACAATAATCTTCTTACAAATGCGACAGGCACACAAGATAATAAAAAAATATCCAATCTTTTAAAAGACAAAAGAACTCCATTTTTAAATAGAGCAGTCTCTGGATTATTTACTCCCGGGTCTGTGGTAAAGCCTTTTATGGCTTATGCGGCTCTTACTGAAGTGGTTATAACTCCAGATAAAAATATTTTATCTACTGGGGCTCTTATTATAAAAAATCCATATGGAGGACCTGACACAGTTTTTAGAGATTGGAAAATACATGGATATGTAAATGTTGTGAGTGCGTTGGCAGCATCTTCTGATGAATATTTTTATCAAGTAGGAGGTGGTTATAAAGATCAAAAAGGCCTTGGAATAGAAAGAATAGATAAATATGCAAAATTATTTGGTATTTCTACAGAAACAGGAATCGATCTTCCAAATGAAGCAACAGGAATCATACCAACTCCAGACTGGAAGAGAATAAATTTTATAGATGGAGATTGGAGAGTCGGAGATACATATCATACTTCTATCGGTCAGTTTGGATTTCAAGTTACTCCTATTGAGCTTATAAGATATATCTCATCTATTGCAAATGGAGGAAAATTAGTCACTCCGCATGTATTCCTTTCAGCTTCTTCTTCCGATTCAGAATCACCGGAGAATTATTTAGTTAATTCTTTTAATAATAAGATTTGGCCAGTAATTGATTTAAAACTTAATCAGAGTAATTTGAGATATATTCAAGAAGGTATGAAGCAGGCAGTTATAGGAAATAATGGTACAGTTCCTCAACTTAATTTTCTTAATTTAAAAGTCGCC
>JAUPLJ010000011.1 GCA_030837425.1 Patescibacteria group bacterium | reverse complement strand
GTATATAGTTTAAATAATAAAGCCTTAAAATTAAAAATGGAAAAAGAATCGAAAATATTATTAAAAATAAAAAATCTTTTTTCGATAAAAAAATCCTTTGTAAAATAAGGGTTAATATGGATATAACAACCACAGAAATTAAAATAGAAATTAAAAAAGTACTATTATTAACTTTGTTTAAAAATATAGGAACGTTGAATAGTATATACAGTGTCAGAGCTACAAAATAAAGTAGTATGTCTGGCACTATTCCATATAAAAATTCATTTGATATTATAGATAAAGCTACCATTGCAAAGATTGGCCAGACTTGTAAAACATCTGAGCTTCTAAAATAATAAACTAATGTGTGAGCTAAGAAGGTTCCCAGAAAAAATGATACTAAATAGGTTATTGAAGAATTCATTTTTTCTAAAATACTAAAAATGACTCCTGTCTTTTCTCTTATTTTCTCATGTCTATCTTCAAATAAACCTAGATCTCTTTTTACAGATCTTATTTTACGATGCATATACCCTTTGATAGATTGTCTTATCACAATTAAAGTAAAGACTAATCCTACATCTATCAATCCTACCCACACATAATATGGAGATGTCACCTTAGGTAAAAAAAATAAGTCTAAAGAAAATCCTAAAAAGAAAGCTATGGTTTTAAAATGTTTAATTATTTGTTTCATTTATACTATTATAATATGTTTTTAGAGAATTATATTTCTATATATTTTTATTTTTGCTTTTTTTGTTATTTCTTCTATAAAAACTACTACTAGTACGACTTCTATATTTTTTTTATATTCGTCTATTTTTTTAAAAGAAAGATAATGTCTTATAGCCCGCTTCATTCTTAATTTCTTTTTATAAGACATATTGTCTTCTGGTTTATAATCTAAATTTTTTATTTCTAAAAAAGTTTTGACTTTTTTACTTTTAACTTCAATAAATATTAAAGAATCATTTTCATGTGAAATGATATCTATTTCCCCTATTTTACAGAGATAATTTCTTTCTACAATATTAAATTTCTTACCTAAAAGGTATTTTACGGCAATTTCTTCCCCTATTTTACCTATTTTATTATGTTCTGCCATTATAATAACCATTTTATCACCTTTTTGATTATTTTTAATAAAATTTCATATGTAACGCTTATTATTTAAAATAAAGCTAAAAAAATAGATAAAAATAATTTCATATGTAACGCGATCTGTTTATTAGATGAAAGTTAAAATACCCTGTCCAAATAGTTTCATGTGTAATAATCCTTTTATAATCTAAAATAATCTATATAAATTTCATGTGCAACGCTCTTTTTTATAAAAAATAATAATAATATTATAAATTCGTTTCACGTGAAATGAACTATATATTTTATATAGATTTTTCTTATAAAAATATCTGATTCTGTCGTTTAAGCTTGTAAAATATAGCTATTATATGTAAGACATGTTTTATAAGACATAACAAAACGACTTAATGAATAGTGTCGTTTATTAACATCTTCACTGTCTTATCCCCATTTTTGACTTTTATAAAGAAGTCTTTTAGAAATTATGCTTTATAATTTAAGTATTAATTATGCTTAATTTAATGAATATAAATAAAGACTGGGAGAAAGAGTTGAATCCTTATTTTTCAACAAAAAACTGGGTGGATCTAAGTAGTTTCATAAGAAACGAATATTTAAATAAAAACAAAAAGGTATTCCCGGATTTAAAAGATATATTTAAAGCATTTAATTTAACTCCTTTTTCTAAAGTTAAAGTAGTAATTCTAGGACAAGATCCATATCACAATGATAACCAAGCTGAAGGATTGTCTTTTTCAGTGCCAAATGGCCTCACTTTACCTCCTTCTTTAAAGAATATCTATAAAGAAATAGAGAATGATTTAAGTATTAAAAAAGATTTCACAGATGGAAATCTAGAAAAGTGGGCAGAGCAGGGAGTTTTTCTTTTAAATTCTATACTCACTGTGGTAGCTCATATTCCAGGATCACATAAAAATAAAGGTTGGGAAGCTTTTACTGATCATGTTATTAAAAAACTTTCTGATGATAAAGATAATATAGTCTTTATTTTATGGGGAAATTATGCAAAATCAAAAAAGATTTTGATAAATTCTAAAAAACATTTAATTTTAGAGTCTGTTCATCCATCTCCATTTTCTGTATATAATGGCTTTTTTGGATCTAAACACTTTTCTAAATGCAATGAATATCTTAAAAAATACAAAAAGGGGATAATAACTTGGTAATTATTTTGTTTTAATTTATTTTTGTGATAAAATCTTTTGTATTGCGGTGTTGGTTTAGTGGTAGAACACGTCCTTGCCAAGGATGAGACAGGAGTTCGATTCTCCTACGCCGCACAATATATTAGATAAATAAAATAGTTTTTCTTTGGATTTTTTGTTATTATTATAAAGATGCTTCTGTGGTGAAATGGATATCACACCGGTCTTCGGAACCGTTATTGGGGGTTCGAGTCCCTCCAGAAGCACATACGATCTTGTCTTTTATAGAAAAAACTGTCTTTTACAAATTTTAATATATAATTAATGTATTAATCTAAATCATGAATAACAATTCATACAACTCAATAGATAAAAATAAAATACCAAAAAATGTGATTTGGGTTTGTGAAGAGTTGTCTAAAAATGATTTTGAAAGCTATTTAATTGGAGGTTGTGTAAGAGATTTAATCATTTCACGTGAACCAAAAGACTGGGATATAGCCACAAATGCTACTCCTGAACAAATAATAAGTATTTTTGGAGGAGAAGAAACTGTCTATGAGAATAAATTTGGTACTGTAGGCGTAAAAATAAGAAACAAAATTGAAAAAGGGGAAGAGATTATAGAAGAAGTAGAAATAATAGAGGTCACCACATATAGAAAAGAGTTTGAATATGAAGACTTTCGTCACCCGGGCAAAGTAGAATGGGGTAAAAGTATAGAAGAAGATCTAGAAAGAAGAGATTTCACAATGAATGCTATAGCATATGATCCCATAAAAGACATTTTAAAAGATACACATAAAGGACAAGATGCTATAAAAAATAAAATAATAAATTGCGTAGGGGATTCTGAGACAAGATTTAATGAAGACGCACTTCGTATGTTGCGCGCAATAAGATTTTCTTCAGAATTAGAGTTTGTAATATCAAATGATACTTTTAATGCGATATTTAAATTACAAAATAATTTAGAAAAAATTTCTAAAGAAAGAATTAGAGATGAATTCATAAAAATTATTTTATCTAAAAACCCAATGCAGGGTCTTGTGTTGTGTCAAAAGCTTGGATTATTAAAATATATTTCTCCCGATCTAGATTCAGCGATTGGTGTAGAACAAAATGGACATCATACATATGATGTATTTGAGCATTCTCTTCGCTCACTTAATCATGCAGTAGAAAAAAATTATGATTTAGAAACGAGGCTCACTGCACTATTTCATGATATTGGAAAACCAAAGACTAGAAGATACGATGAGAATAAAAAAGATTATACTTTTTACGGACATGAGGTAGTAGGAGAGAGAATGACTAAAAAGATATTAGAAAATTTAAAATTTGAAAAAAGAATTATAGAAAAAGTCTCAAAAATGGTGAGATGGCATATGTTTTTCTCTGATACAGAGCAAATTACTTTGGCATCAGTGCGAAGATTGATAGTAAATATTGGAAAAGAAAATATTTGGGATTTAATTAATGTAAGAATTTGTGACAGAATGGGGTCAGGCACAAAAAAAGAGGAGCCGTATAGACTAAGAAAGTTTGAAAGCATGATAGAGGAAGCTCTTCGTGACCCAATATCATTAAAGACTCTTAAAATAAATGGAGAAAAAATAATGGAAATATTAAATGAGAAGCCAGGTAAAAAAATTGGTTTAATTTTGAATGCTTTATTTGAAGAGGTGATAGATGACGGAAATAAAAATACCGAAGAATATTTAACGGATAGGTCAAAAGAGCTAAATAGTCTTTCAGAAAAAGAATTACAAGATCTAGCAAATGCTGGAAAAGAAAAGATGCAAGACAAAAATGAAGAAGAATTAGGGGAGATAAAGAAGAAGTTTAAGATATAAAAAGCAAAAATTATAAATAAAAAAAGTATCATAAATTTATGATACTTTTTTAGCTTTTACTAATTACTAAAAATATGTATAACCATCGACATATGTAACCATTCCATTTGAATAACAAGTATAGTATCTGTAAATACTATATCCATGTCCGGTACTAAATCCACACCGATCTACATAATATACAGTATTTAAATAAACACTGTATTGATTCACTATATAGATCATTGGTTGCATTGATGGAAAATAAATATTGTTACCTCCATAAATATTTACATAAAAAGATGGCTGACGATGGCGATTTTGTGCTTGTGCTTTTGTAGAAAAAAAGAATGCACAAAAAAGAAGAAGTAAAAATAAAAGAACTTTTTTCATACAATTTAATTTAAATTATTTTAAAAATATATGTTTCCTATACTATTATATAACAATGATTTTTAAAATCAAGACAAATAAAAAAGCCGGGCTGCACCACTGCAGAACCGACTTACTAACCCATTAAATTCTATAATAACTATAGCACAAATACTTTGTTTATGCAAGTCTTACAGAATTTAGTCTATTATTGTTATAATTCTAAGCAATATTATGTTTCTCACTAATTTACAAAAAGAAATCCTAGAAAAGAAAGGGTTTGATTTAAATAATATAAAAGAAATAGAAAGATATCTGAATCCTAAATGGGAAAGGGACCTTTTTGATTATAAAAAGATAAAAGACATAAATAAAAGCATAGAGAGGATAAAAAAGGCTATAGATAATGATGAAAAAATAATTATTTATGCTGATTATGATTGTGATGGGATCCCGGGAGCTGTAATAATTCACGATTTGTTTGAAAAAATAAAATACACTAATTTTTCTGTGTATATTCCACATAGACACAACGAAGGATATGGCTTAAACACAAAAGCTATACAAAAATTTATAGATGAAAAAGTCTCTCTTCTTATTACGGTAGATATTGGTATTACAAATGTTGATGAAATACGATTTGCACAAGATAATAATATAGATGTCATAGTCACAGATCACCATTTGCCTATAATAAATGAGGTCGGAGAGCAAATTTTGCCTTCTGCTTTCTCTATAATAAACACAAAACAAGATGATTGCGAGTATGAAGAAGAATTTTTATGTGGAGCTTCGACTGCTTGGAAATTGGTACACGCATTTTTAGATAAATATAGAGATGGGTTTGATGTAAAGACAGGGTGGGAAAAGTGGCTTCTGGATATGGTTGGTATCGCGACAATCGCAGACCTTGTGCCTCTTAAAAATGAAAACAGGCTTCTTGCACGATACGGGTTAGAAGTTTTAAGAAAATCAAATAGGCCAGGGCTACAGAAAATTTTAAAAAATGCAAAAATAACTCAAACAAAGATAACAGAGGACGACATTGGATTTGGTATAGCTCCAAGAATAAACTCTGCAAGCCGTATGGCAGAGCCAATTCATGCATTTAATGCATTACTTCAAAATGACGGGTCTATGAATTTTGCAGACGAGCTAGAAAATTATAATAATGCTCGCAAACAAGATACAAAAGATGCTCACAAAAGTATTGATTATGAAAAATTTAAAAATGAAAAAATAATTTTAATCGGTGACACAAATTGGACCCCGGGAATAATCGGCCTCGTCGCAAGTAAAATTTCTGAAGCTACAAGTAAGACGACTTTTGTCTGGGGAACAGGAGAAGATAAAAATATTTTAAAAGGATCCGTAAGATCTGGTAGCGATGGATATAATGTTGTAGAGATTATGACAAAAGCAAAAAATATTTTAGAAAATTTTGGAGGACATTCTGAAGCGGGAGGATTTTCATTAAATAAAAATAATTTAAAAAAGTTTGAAGAATTTTTAAGAGAGTATTCAATAAAAAAAGAAAAAATAATTTCTTCAGATGGGACTCAGCAAAGCGAAACATCTTCAGAAACAATTTCTTCTTTCTTAGAAATTAATATTAAAGATATAAACAGAAAACTTTTTGACGAAATAAAAATATTTGCACCATTTGGAATTGGTAATGAAAAAATAATTTTTAAAATAAAATTGAGTGACAGTGACTTTATAAAATCAAAAAGATTTGGAAAACAAAATGAACATCTTGAAATTATTATAAACGGAATCAGAGGTATAGAATTTTTTGTGGACGAAAAAAGAGAACAAGAATTAATTTCAAAAAAAGAATTTTTAATAAATGTGGAGTGGGACAACTTTAGAGGGGATGTAGTGGTGAAATTTGTTAAATAATAAATTTTGTTATAATAGGCTCATGCAAATAACTTTATACACAGATGGGGCGAGCCGTGGAAATCCTGGAAGAGGAGGTTGGGGAGTTTATATCGAAGTCAAAAAAGATAAACTCTATACTACAAAACTTTCTGGTGGGGAAAGAGATACTACTAATAATAAAATGGAATTGAGAGCAACCCTCGAGGGTCTAAAATATATTAAAAAAAATCTGACTAAGATTTTAGATAATAAGGATGTAAAAATCAAAATAAAGACAGACTCTAAATATGTGAAAAATGGAATTACTGAATGGATCATAAATTGGGAGAAAAACAATTGGAAAGGATCAAACAAAAAACCTGTCGCTAATCAAGAAATTTGGAAGGAATTATTGTCTGTTAAAAACTCAATAAACGACAAATTAATCAAAGCGACTTTTTCAGAATTGAAATTTGAATATGTTGAAGGACATTCTGGAATTCACGGAAATGAAATAGCAGACTCCTTAGCGACAGAAGCAGCAGACAATTTAGAATAATCTTTCGTGATAAAATCACAATATGTATTATAGATATATCGTTGCTACGACACTTGGTATATTTTGTGGAACGCTTGTTGCTTTTACTTGTGACTTCTCTAGTGAAATCTTTTTGGTTTCACTTTTTTTATTTTTAATAAATTTAGTTGTTTTTAAGTTCAAAAATATCTCTTACACACAAAATAGCAGGGGGTTTTCACTTGCGTTATCTATATTCTTTTTTGCTGTTTCACTTGGTATTCTTCTTGGTCAAATTAGTTTATATAAAGATCTTGTGAAAAGCGAAAGGTTTTCTCATTATATTTCAAATAAAAAAGCCTTTGTTGGAACAATTTATGAAGTGAAACAAAAATCTAATTCTCAAGAAATATTTTTGAATGTGAAGAGTGAAACAGAAGATGGTTTTAATATAAAAATTATTGCATCTAATATACCGGTACACAATTTTGGTGAAACAATATCAGTGGATGGAAAAATTTCTACTTCTAGCATTATTATGCCCTCACTACAAACCAATAATAAATCCATAGACTCACAATACTCTAATAAACTAAACAATATAGATGGTGAAATGGCTTTCCCAAAAATAAGTACTTTAGACAAGGCTGAAAATAATGTCTTTGACGAATATGTCGCTATGATAAAAAATTCCAAAAGACAATTTTCCTCTTCTTTAGAAAAGGGATCCTCTATCCACGGTGCAGCTTTAGGCTCTGGGACACTTGTTGGTGACGCTTCACTATTTAATAAAGAGGAAATGAGTAATTTTAGGATATCTGGGTTGTCTCATATTATTGTAGTTTCTGGATTCAATGTAACTATAATAATTCTTCTCTTGATATATCTATTTTCTTTCTTGAATATTAAATTAGGATTTAGAATACCGATCTTAATTTTCTCCATTCTTTTGTTTATGGGTTTTATAGGGTTCGGATCATCTGTGATTAGATCTGGGTTTATGGCGATCGTCTTACTTGTCTCTTATCTTTACGGAAGAGGTTATGCTGCAAAGCAGACTTTATTTTTGGTAGCACTCTTTATGATAATTCTTAATCCAAGAATTTCCGCATACGACATTTCTTTTCACTTGTCATTTTTAGCGACTTTTGGAATTTTGTTTGTATTTTCAGTTTTGAGATCTTTATTAAAAATAAATCTAAACAAATTTACAGATAAATATTTAGATAAAGAAAAAAATAAAGATCATTTTTTTAAAAAAATATTTTATTATATTTATGAAATATTTTTAGTGACTTTGTCCATTCAGATCACGACTCTACCTTATCTTGGTTTTGCTTTCGGCTATTTTTCTTTTTTTGGAATATTTGCAAATATTTTAATCTTACCGATTTTGCCATTAATTATGCTTTTAGGATTTTTAACTTTTTTATTTTCTTTTTCATTTTTACTATCTTCTATCTTTGGATTTTTTCTTTCTATTTTTTCTGAGTATGCATTTTTTATAGCAAAATTTTTTAGTGAGTTTAGTTTTTCAAAACTAGAAATAAATTTTTCATTTTTATTTTTAGTTGGATATTATCTTTGTTTAATTTTATTTTTAATTTTTGAAATCAAAAGAAAAGAAATTAAAAAATATTTAGACAAATAAAAATTAAAAAATATGGAAACAAAAAATTGGTCTACAAAGATATTTAAAATAAAAAAAGATTATGGAAAATTAATTTTTCTTTTTTTGTTAATTTTATTTTCATTTTATATTATTTCTTTTTATTTAAATTATAAAAATAATAATCTTCTCACTGTGACTTTCTTTGACATAGGGCAAGGAGATGCCTCTTTAGTCCAAATGCCTAGTGGAGAAAAGATCCTAATAGATGCTGGGCCGACAAATATAATAGTTAGTAAACTTCAAAATAAATTTTCTTTTTTTGATAGAGTTATAGACTATGCTCTTCTTACTCATCCTGATGCTGACCATGTCTCTGGATTTTATTTTGTCACACAAAATTTTAATATAAAAAATATATTAGAAAATGGAGATGTGAATAAAGATACGGAGGTTTATAAAAGCATCGAAGAAGAATTTGAAAAACAAAATTTAAAAGATAAAGAGATATTCGTAAATTGTGGAGATAAAATAAATTCGTCTAATCTAAATAAACCACAAATTTTTATCTTGCATCCTGTACAAGAAAAGCTGATTTCAAATGATACAAATGAAAACTCTGTAGTCGCTCTACTTATTTATGGGAAATACAGCTTCTTGTTTACTGGAGATGCTGATAAATTTGTCGAGAAAAATCTATTTAAAGAGATAAATAATTGTTTCTCTATTGATGATGCGAATCTTATAAAACAGAATTTGAAAAATCTTACAGTGTTAAAAGTTTCTCATCATGGATCAAAAACAGCAAGTAGTGAAGACTTTCTTAAAATTTTAAAACCAGTTTATTCTGTAATAAGTGTAGGGGAACACAATAGATATGGGCATCCAGACAAAGAAACAGTATATATTTTAGACCAATATAGTAAAAATATCTTTTATACAAATAAAGATGGAAATATTACTTTTGTGACAGACGGAATAAATTTTGAATTTAATAAAGAAAAATAAATCCCGCTTTCGCGGGATTTATTTTAAGAACTTATTTTTTACTAAACTTTCACAGCTAAGTGAATTCCTTTTTTAATACAGCTTGTACAAAGCTTTACTCTTGGGCCATTAGGAATTCTAGCCCATTGTAGATTAGGGTATTTTCTTCTTTTTCCGCATGGATTAAATTTTGTAGCACGAACACTATTTGAGTATTTACCTACAACTTTTGATCCTTTTGAGCATGATGGACAAATATTTGACATAAATTTAGCTTATTAAAATGATTTAAGAATATTAACACAATTTCTTTTAATATACAAGTTCTTTTTGTATATTATTTAAAATCTAGTATAATTATCAATAAATAATAATTATGCTTTTTACTTTCTTTTTAATAATAGTCATATTCTATTCAATAGTGTTTCATGAGATAGCCCACGGCTATGCAGCATATAGAAATGGAGATTCCACAGCCTATAATGCTGGTAGATTCACTTTAAATCCATTTAAACATATGGATATTTTTGGATCTGTCTTAGTGCCTCTCTTCTCTTTTTTAACTTTAGGATACGCCTTTGGTTGGGCAAAGCCAGTGCCTTATAACCCTTCAAATTTTAGAAAAAATAAATATGCTGAGTTGGAAGTCGCTTCCGCTGGAATATTAGTAAATTTATTCCTTGTATTTATTAGTATTTTAACCTTTTATATCTTAAAATATTTTAATATTTTAAATGGAGATATATTTAGCCTAATAAAAACCATAGCTCAAATAAATATATTTTTAGCATTTTTTAACCTTTTACCATTTCCTCCAGCAGATGGATTTTCTATTTTTTCAGAAATCTACTTATTATTTAAAGACTTTTATATTAAAATTAAAAATATATTCTCTAAAAACAGAGAATATAGGGTAAATTATGGTAATTTTGAACATATAAAAGATAGAACATATATATATCGACTAAAAGCTTTATTTTCTAATCCTTTTTTGATGTTTTTAATTATAATCGTCGCCGTCAACTTGTTCACCTACCTAGTGCCTTATATTTTAGCTTTATTAAATATATTGTTTTCATTTTAATTAAAAACCGACTTTTGTTTATCCACAGATAGACAAATAAAACATATTGTCTTTTATAGAATGTCGTTTATAATATATATATAAGTGAAGGTCGCTGACTTTTTGTCTAGCGATTTTTCTTTTAACAACTAAATACTATGGAAAAAAAATTACAAAAAAATAAAACTTTCTTTATTCTATTTTTTATTTTTTCTTTTTTTAGTTTTTTCTCAATAGCAAAGCCGGCTGAGACTTTTAATTATTCTGCTTTTTTACCAGCAGCGAATAATTCTAATTATATTAATGCGGCTGCATACTATGATCCTTCAGATTTTTCTGGGCAAAAATTTCCTTTAATAACAGAAGATATTCCTTGTGTTGATATAAAACATAATATAGGACCAGGCACAAGAGATTACGTTATATTTGGACCAATACTTAAATTGCAAATGTATTTATATCAAAATGAATATATGCTCTATCCTCCTACAGGGCTTTATTTACATTACACTTATGACGGTGTTAGAAACTTCCAAAGAGAAAATGGATTAAGAGAGACGGGAACTCTTGATCTTAATACTAGACTAGCTATAAAACAAATAACTTGTGAAACTAAAAACATTGCCTATCCAGTTCCAAATCCAACACCTGCTCCAAATCAATACCCAAACTATTATTCTTATCAGGCACCTACTCAAAACCAATACCCGAACTATTATTCTTCTTCGGCACCTACTTCAAATCCAACACCGACCCAAACTTTATACTATTGTTCATTGAATAATAAATATTATAATTCCCAAGCTGAATTGAATTCTAGCTGTGTGAATACAAATAATCAGATTACTTATACTTTAAATTATAATACTAATGGTTCGGATATTGGGTCTCCGTCTTTATCCTCTCAAATTGTAGCTCGTGATGAAGTTATTGTTTTGCCTAATCAAGGAAATATGTTTAAATCTGGCTACATATTTGAGGGGTGGTCTATATCTCCTTCTGGTACAAATCCTATTTCTGCGGGATCTAGTTACACTCCAAATTCGAATATAACTTTATATGCTGTTTGGACACAAAATGTAAATTCTGGCTCCACTTATACTATATACTACTCTGGAAATGGTGCTACTAGTGGTTTACCTTCAAGATTTGTCCAGTATGTAAAGGCTGGCGAATCTTTCATAATAGACTCTCCTGGGACTCTTACAAAATCTGGTTATCATTTTACGGGTTGGTCTACTAGCCCTACCTTTTCAACAATTTTACTGCCAGTTAATTCTTCTTATACACCTACTTCTGACACAACTCTGTATCCGGTCTGGGCTATTAATGTCAGCGGTGGTGGTGGATATCAATATGGCGGAGGAAGTGGGAATGCACCACCGCCTGTTGGTGATTACGGCGACCCTAAAACAGAGACAGGAAATGTTCTAATGTATCAGTAATAGTGTTTCTAATATTAATTTAACTTATCCACAAAAATTTAAAAAAAACTATTGTCTTTTATAGAATGTCGTTTATAATATAAATATATAAGTGGAGGTCGCTTTATTAGACTTGTGTCTTTTAAGGCGACTTTTACTTTTTAGTATTAATATCATGCCTATTAAAAAAACAGAAAAAACAAAAGTAATTGAAAAGGAAAATACTAAACTACCCTTGTCTGGAAATCTTTTTGAAAGAAACAGAAAACGTATATCTTCTTTCAAATTATTAAGATTGATTTTTGTTTTCTCTTCTTCTTTTTTGATAATATTTATTATTTTATATGGTGTTATTAAAAGTAATAAAACAAATGCTGGATCTATTACACAAGAAAAAATCGTTTCTCAGCTATCCAAAACCATTAATCTTCCAAATGAAGGGTTAATAAGCGTTATGAGGGTTTCTGATGC
>JAUPLJ010000041.1 GCA_030837425.1 Patescibacteria group bacterium | reverse complement strand
CAAAACATCAGAACATTCTGAAGTATTGAAAATTAATCATTTAAAAACTGTTTTTAAAAAAAAGCAGATCCGCATTGTAAAAAAGGCCTCACGATTGTGGGGCCTTTCATTTTTATTATTGTCAATATTAGTATTATTTTTTAAGACCTTTTATAGCTAGATCAAATAATGTTTTCAATGTCTCCGCTAAATCTTTACTTTTGATATAAAGGCTTCCTAATTTTTCCCCTAATACAAATACTTGTATTTCATCTCCGTATATACTTATATCTGCGCTTACTGGATATTTTTTACCATCTATTCTGTATCTGTCTGCTGTATTGTCTGGATTGTATTCCCCTTTTTCATAAGTATATATAGATTTAGATTTTACATTTCTATTTATTCTTACTTCTCTGGCTACCTTTCTTTCTTTTTTTGTAAACAATTCTTCTATTCTGTCTCTTGGATAAATCATGTACATCAATTCTTTATCGTCTAGAGGAATAAACTCTTTAGATGCGTAAACTACAGCATCTCTACCTTCATGGTACTCTATGATAGGCTTCTCTCCGTTTTGTCTCATGATACCCTTTATTTGAGGAATAATATCTCTGGCATAATAAACTTGTTCTTCGATTTTTATCTTTTGTTCTTGAATAAAAGATTCTATTCTATCTGGAGTCTTTGCTCTATAAACCGTCTTTCCTTTTTCTTTTAATTCTTCTACAAATCCTTTTTCTTTTAGATTCTCTATTAAAGGATAGACTGTTGTTCTACCAATCTTTGTAACTCTAGCTAACCCTAAAATAGACTCTGTATCAACTTTAATAAGAGCCAAATAAATAATAGCTTCTTTTTCTGAAAAACCTATTTCTTTTAAAAAATTATTAATAATATTCATATTGGCTTTTATTTTATAAAATATATACTCTGATACAAAAAAGTATAATTAGAATTTCACTTCCACTGGATTTTTTGCAGCAGACTCTGATTCTTCAAGCTTAAACATTTCTGATTCTTTGAAATTAAACATTTTTGCTAAAATATTTACCGGAAATGATTGAATTCCGGTGTTAAGATCTGTGACTGTATTGTTATAGAATCTTCTTGCGGATTGAATCTTGTTTTCTGTATCTGTCAATTCATTTTGAAGATTATTAAAATTACTTGTGGCTTTTAGATCTGGATAATTTTCAGAAAGTGCAAAAAGTGACTTTAGGGTTCCAGAGAGCTCATTTTCTGTTTTTGAAATCGCCTCTTTGTCTCCACTTGTCTGAGCAGTCATTGCAGAATTTCTAGCTTCTATAACTTTTTCGAGCGTAGAGCTTTCAAAATTTGCTGCACCTTTCACTGTGTTAATTAAATTTGGAATCAAATCGTATCTTCTCTTTAATTGAACATCAATGTCCGCCCAAGCATTTTTAACTCTGTTTAATTTTACAATTAAACTATTATACATAGCGACTATGTATATGACGAAAAGAGCTATCAAGGCTATGATATTCATCTTCCAAGTAATAAGACTAAAAAAGCCTGATAATACTAATAGTATAACGAGAACAAAAAAAATTATTGACATATATTTATTTTAATAAATATATTTTATCATTTTTTATTCTTAAATACCACTATCCTTAATATTGACAAATCTTTATAATAGATTAAACTGTACTAGCTAGTCGTACCTTTAACCAATCTAAAAAGCCTGCTTATGGAAAAGACCTCCTTCATCTTAACGGGGTCTCTATTTTTTTCAAAATGGAGCCCAAATATTTTCTCAGTAATGGATATTCTTATTTCACTACTGATAATATTTATTTTTTATTTCAATATCAGAGAAAGAGTTAAGTGGCTGTTGAATTGTGTCTTTAAAAGAAGAGACGAGATTAAAACTTTCAACCCCTTAACACAAAATGTTTGGGACAAAGTTTTAAAAAAGAACAGAGCTCATCATTTAAATTCTTTTTTTTTAGTAAATTCTTTTTTCTTTTTAGTTTTTCTTTCAAAAGAAGAGCTAAAAATACAAGATTCGTTTCCTGCTATAATAGTATCAGCTGTTTTATTTACAGTTTCATACTTTGTGTCTGAAAAAAGACTCATAGATTATAGGGAAGAAAATTTAAAAAGAAATACTAAATAATAAAGACGCCCTTTTGGGTGTTTTTACTTTATATAGGTAGTTGCAAAAAATAATGTAAATGATAATATAAAAAAAGTTAAAAATTATAGAATGACAAAAAATAAAAAGATTGTATTTTCTATGGATCTAATGGAGATTAAATATATAGGGAAAGAAAGAAAGAAAAATATTTTATATACAGCTTATGGGGCAACAAAGCAAGAAGCTCTAAGCTCCATTTGTTGCTTTATGATAGCAAACTTAAACGAGTCTGAACTAGTAAATAAAAAATATTTTATCTCAAGTAAAGTGTTGGTAACAAAATTTCCACTAAATAAGATTCTCACAAAAATGCAAAATCTAAACAAATTCTAAATGCCAAGCCTTTTCTAATCCAGAAAAGGCTTGTTTTTATTTTGTTCTTATTTTGATATAATCTAAAAACAACAAAAAAAATAAAACCCATCCTTAATCCTTCCCTAAATATTTAGGGAAGGAGACCTCCTCGCAGAGCGAGGAGGAGGTAGGGTTAAAAAATAAAATTATGAACCAAGAAAATTTACAAAAAAATCTATCTGATAAAAGACATACTTTATCTCATGTATTAGCCAGCGTTATTTTAGAAAAATATCCTACAGTAAAACTTACATTAGGCCCAGCAATTGATAATGGATTTTATTATGATATTGATTTTGGAAATGAATCAAAGCTAAATGGAGATGAAGATCTAAAAGAGATAACAAAAGAAATGAAGAAAAAAATAAATCTTGGTGGAACTTTTTCTCATAAAGAAACTGGAAAAGATGCGGCTATAGAATTTTTTACTGATAATGAATATAAAATAGAGCTGATAAATGAAATTGCAGAAAAAGGAGAAAAAATAACTCTGTACACTATTCATTTTACAAATGGAGAGACTTTTGTGGATTTATGTCGTGGAGGCCATATTGAAAATTTAAAAGATATTGATGCTGAGAGTTTTAAAATCACCCACACAGCTGGAGCATATTGGCGCGGTAGTGAAAAAAATAAAATGCTAACTCGTGTTTATGGTCTTGCATTTGATACAAAAGAAGAGCTTGAAAAATATGAAAAACAAATGGAAGAAGCTAAAAAAAGAGATCATAGAATACTGGGAGAAAAATTAGACCTATTTTGTTTTGATGAAAATATCGGAAAAGGATTACCTATTTGGTTACCAAAAGGTAATATCATAAAAGAAGAGTTAGAGAAATGGGCAAAAGAAACAGAAGAAAAAATGGGCTATCAAAGAATTACTACTCCTATAATAACCAAAGATAATTTATTTTACACTTCAGGACATTTACCTTTATATAAAGAAAGTATGTATGCTCCAATAGAAATTGAAGGAGAAAACTACTATATAAAGCCTATGAATTGTCCATTTCATCATAGGACATTTGCTGCGAGATTAAGAAGCTATAAAGAATTACCTTTAAGGCTAGCAGAATATGGATGGTGCCATAGATATGAAGACTCTGGAAGCTTATTTGGAATGATGAGAGTGAGAGGTATGCAAATGAATGATGCTCATATTTATATACAAAAAGAAAATGCTGTCGAAGAATTTATAAATGTTATCAGACTGCATGAATATTATTATAAAATTTTAGGAATTAATAAATACGAAATGGAATTATCATTAAGAGACCCAAACAAAATGGATAAGTACCACGGTAACGAAGAAGACTGGGTAGACGCAGAAAATATGACAAAAGAAGCTATGGAAAAATCTGGAGTCCCTTATAAAATAGTAAATGAAGGAGCTGCCTTTTATGGACCAAAGATGGATTTCCAGGTCTATTCTTCAATTGGTAGATCTTTTTCAGCTTCTACAAATCAATTGGATCTATATATGGGGAAAGCTTTTAATCTTGAATATGTAGACAAAGACGGGACAAGAAAAACTCCTGCCATTATTCACAGAGCACCTCTTGGTACTCATGAGAGATTTATAGGGTTTTTAATAGAGCATTTTAGTGGAGCATTTCCTATTTGGTTGTCCCCTGTGCAAGTTGTATTAATTTCTGTAAAAGATAGTAGTGATGATTACATGAGAGATCTAAATCAAAAATTAAAAGAAAAAAGTATTCGTACAGAAATATTTGAAGGTAAAGAAGGAATGGGAAAATCTGTTCGTTATGCTAAAGATATGAAATATCCATATTGGATTGTAATTGGTGATAAAGAAGTAGCGGAAGGAAAAGTAACTCTTGAATCACGCTCTGGTGAAAAATCTTCACTTTCAATCGACGAATTAATTGAGAAATTAAAAAAAGAAGTTGAAGAGAAAAAAATAGATTAAATTAAATATAAAAATAAATAAAACCCTCACAATTTGTGAGGGTTTTATTTATTTAAAATTTCTAAACACATAAACATCGGTATTTCGTGTCTCGCTATATCTTCCTCTTTTTTTCTTTTAGCTCCTTTCTCTGACTCTTTATGAGAAATCCATTCTTCGATTTTTGAAATCACAAAACCATTATTTGCAAAAAGTTTTGTGTAATATTGAAGTGGTCTATGAAATGAGATAGTATATTTTTTATTTTTTAAATTTTTCTCCCCTGGATTCATATCAATTTCAGACTTTATCTCACTCATATATTTTGCTACTGTCCTATTTTGAGTATTCTTTTTTTCATCAAAATACCAATCAGAAAATTTTGGAATTCTAAAGCTCGGGTGATTGATTATAAAGATTGCTTTTCCGTTTTCTTTTAAAACTTTTTTTATTTCTTTTAAAACCAGATCTACTTTATTTATATTTTGTATAGCTAAAATACAAATCACAGAATCAAATCTATTTTTCTCTTCTTTGATAAGATTTTTTATATCAGAAATATTTGTAAAATTCTCAGCATTACCAATAAAATATTTTATATTTTTAATATTTAATTTTAAAGAATTATCTTTTGCTTTTTTTATTAAATCATTACCGAGATC
>JAUPLJ010000040.1 GCA_030837425.1 Patescibacteria group bacterium | reverse complement strand
ATCTATGGAGGTGATATTCATACTTACTCTGCCTTTTATGGGGCAAAATTCATCTTTAATTTTAAAGTATCCAATATTTGATAATCTTCTATCTATTCCTTCAAAATAGCCAACTGGCACAGTACCTAGTATAGAATCTTTTTGTAGAGTAGAAGTCCTGTTGTAGCCTACGCTTTCGCCTCTTTTAATCCTACGTGTTGATGAGATTAAAGATTCCACCCTCATAGCGCCTCTCAAATCTAGATTTGTATAATTAGAATTATCAAATCCAAATAATCCAATCCCAAGTCTTGCGACAGTACCAAAAGATATTTCGTTAAATGGTATACCAGAAGTCGCAGCTAAATGAAAATATTTTAAATTCGCAAAATTTTTTTTAAATTTTTCATTAATTCTTTTCCAGACATCTATTTGCCAAGAGGTGAAGGATTTATCTTCACTATCCGCATCTCCTAAATGAGAAAAAATTCCCTCTAGCAAAATATTTTTATTTTCTTTTAATATTTTAATCGCTTCTTCTAAATCTTCAATCATCACTCCTTGCCTGTGCATTCCTGTGTCAATTTTCAAATGAATTCTAGTTGGCTTTTTTATGGTTTGTGATAAATTTTTAAGTTCTTCTAAACTGATTATAGAAAAAATAAATTTTGATGAATTAAAATTTAAAATATTTTCTTGTGGAGTAAATCCTATTATTAGAATGTCTTTTGAAATATTTCTAGATTTTAAAATACTCGCTTCATAAAGTGAATCTACTACAAAAAATGGAATATTTTCTTTTTCTAGAATTTTTGCTACTTCGACAAGGTCATGGCCATAAGCATTACTTTTTAACACTGGGGCAAAAGCTACTCCTTCATACTCTTTTTGATATATGTGAAGATTGTGAAGGATATTTTCTCTTGAAATAGAAACTGTTATAGAATTTTTAAATTTAGAGAAACTTTTTTTAAAATTTTTTAAAAAATAATATAGATTCATAAGATAGTTTGTCTTTTGATATTAAGATTTTATCATAAAATGACCAGAACCCATCCTTAATCCTTCCCTAAATATTTAGGGAAGGAGACCTCCTCGCAGAGCGAGGAGGAGGTAGGGTTTATTTATTTACTTGCATTTTTATTTAGATATTGTAGAATAAATACTCGTTCTTAAACAAAATTTTTTCACCATAAATTATTCACAATGAAACCAAACCTTAAGAAAAAAAGGGATAGTATTACAGCGATCATGAAATCTGTCTCAGAAAAAATTTCTTCAAACTCTGCAAGAAAAACAGTTTCGGAAATGCAAAAAATGGCAAAAGTAAAAACTATTCCAAAAGGAATTATAGATCCGAAAGACCTCTTAAAAAATCTCCCTGGTAGAGGGCGCACAAATAAGCCCCCTATACCTAGAGAATATTACGATGATGAATGGGGTATTTATGCAACGGATGAAAACTTAAAACAAGGTCTATCTCATTACATGAGTCAGAAACAAGATGGGGAATGCAAAGAAATCTTTTACAAAGGAAAAAAATTAGATATTTATGTTATCCCACCAGAAGGCCTTGATTTTGTAAAAGAGAAAATGAGAAATTTAGGAATAAGAAAATCTGAAAAGAACTTTATTCTTCACAGAAAACTAAAACCTAAAACTTCTCAGTGGACATTGTGTATTTGGAAATAAAATACCCACCTTTAGATTAATAGTCGACAGAAATGTTGGCTATTTTATTTTGCGCACGAACCAAGATTGAAATTTTTATTGACCGCTCGCAAAATCAAATCAGCCAGTCGAGACTCGACTTAATATGATATTAGAATTATATAAAACTATTTTGTGCGCGAACCAAGATTCGAACTTGGGACCGCTCGAGTATCAGTCGAGTGCTCTACCAGCTGAGCTATTCGCGCAAACCTTTTAAAAAAGATAAAAGCATTTTATCACAAAAAGTAATTCTCGGCAATATTTAATTTAATCCCTCAATGGTAACAAATCTTTAAATTGATTTTCAATTATATCTCCCAATTCTTTAGAAATATCTTCTGCTTTTTTAGCCACTCTAGAATCTCCACTATAAGTAGTTAATACACTTCTACCTTCTTCAGTGATACCAATACCTACTACCACAACACCTAGATCTTTAAATTTCTTCAAATAATCAGAAATTTTACTTGTCTGATGACTTTCTCCATCAGTTAAAACAATTACAATTTTCTTTAATTCTTTTTCTTCTAATTTTTCTTTCTTTTCATTATTAGAATCTAGATCATTAAAAATAGACTCTAAACAATTTGCATCTGTAGTTCTACTTCCAGTAGCATCATTAAAATGAGCGCAAACATTTATTCTGTCTTTATCAGAAAATTCATCACTCATCGATTTTATCGGAGTAAAATCTTGACTTGTATTTTGAAATGAATAAACTTCCCAAGAAACTTTTAATCCTTTAATGAGACCATTATCTTCCTCTCCGTCTTCAACTTCTTCTTGTAATTCTTTCTGAGAGTTCATAAATAAAACTACCGCTTTTTGTGCTTCTTTTATTTTTCCATTTTCTTCCATAGAGCCAGATCTATCAACAACCAAGCTCATTTCAATTTCAGAAAAAAGTTCTCCTTTATATTCTTTTATCTCTGTATCTGCCCAAACTTTAGGTTTCAAATTACCACTTTTAACATCAGAAATTAATTGAGCAGGATCAAGCATTTCGTCTCCTTCCTCAGTAGGATATTTTGGTCTAAATTTTTCTCTTTTTCTTTCAGAAACTATTTTCTTAATCAAATCACTCACTGCTCTATATGATTCATCACTTCGAAGTGAATTAGAAAGGTCTTCATATTTTCTTAAATCTTCCACATCTACACCAAGATCATTGGCTTTCTTTTCTTCCATTTCCCCCTTTTCCCTTTTAACTTTTTCTTGTTTATTTTCCCCTAAATCAGGATTCTTCTTTAAATATTCTTCTCCGGCTTTTTTAACTTCTTTATTATCTGCTTTTGGTAGCATTTGTTTTTTAGCTCTCTCATAAGATTCTTTAAACGCTTTATTATAATCTTCAGCTGTTGGTTCAGGATTTTTATTTTCTCCCTCTTCTTTTGATTCTTGTTTATTGTTTTGATTTTGAGGATTTTCTTTTTTATTATTTTCAGACTTGTTTTCACTTTCTTGCTCACCTTTTTTATTTTCACCCTTACCCTCACCTTCTCCTTTTGAGTTTTTATTTTTATTCTCTTTGTTTTTTTCGTCTTCCAAATCTTTCTTTCTTAATTTTTCAATTTCTGGCCAAATTAAAGAATCTTGAAAAAACAATCTGTCTGACATAGGAACATTAGGGTTTGTTATAGTCTCTATGAGATCCTTACCAGTATTTGGATTTTTAATTCCTTTTATTTTATTAATCACTTTCCTCACTTCTTCATCAACTACACACTCTCTACTTCTAGCTTCAACTAAAAGAGCCTCGGCAAGTTGAATATGTTTTGGGGTTTCGTGTTTTCCTCCAAATTGATCAGTTTGAAATCTTAAATCATTATTCACAAAAAGATTCTCTTCATACATTTTCTTTTCTACACCTCTTTCTTCTTGATTAGTCTTTGAGACGACCGCTCTATTCTGACGAATATCAGAGACACAATTATCCATTAATCCATAGGCTTCATCTTTTCCTAATTTGTCTAAATATTGTTCCCAGATATATTTTCCTTTAACTTTTTGTAGATTATCATCTTCACTTTCTTGTAGCATATTTCTATGCTCTAACATGTGCTCTATCTCGTGTCTTACTGCAAAGGCAGACTTCTCATTAGCTAATAATTTGTCTTCTTCTTTAGCATTTTCTTTCCAGAATATATCATTCACATAAATTTTACCTTTTTCTAAATCATAAGCAAAAGTATCTAGTCCTTCTGGGGCTGGCTCGACTTCTACTCCATGCTTACCAGCATAAATTTGAAACATTTCTTTATTTTTCTCGACTAAAACAACAGCTTTGTCGTGTTTAGTTTTAGCTTCAGGATTAGTCTTTTTGTTACCTGTGTTAGTTTTTATCTCTAGACTCATGTACCTATTTTATCATATATCTTTTTAGTATTACCCCATTTCATTAATCCGTCATAAGAATGCTTATTTGAGTTATTATATTTATTAATTATATTTTTTCTAGTTTTCTCTCTAAGAATCCTATGTTTTTCAAACTGTTTCCAACCTAGAAAATCAACTCCACTGTAAAGTGTTTTTATTTCCTCTTTATGAGTTTCCAATTTTAAAATTTCTGAGCAAAAAGATTTTAATTTAAGATTCATATTTTCTGCTTCTTTCTTGTTTTCAAACATACAAACAATATCATCTGCATAACGAATATAGTATTTTATTTTTAAATTTTGTTTAGCATAAAAATCTAATTCATGTAGATAAACATTTACAAATAATTGTGAAGTTAAATTACCAAGCGGAAGTCCAGGATTGTGACTTAAAATTATCTCCTTACAAAAATCTAAAATATCTTTATCTTGTATATTTCTATCTAAAATATCTAGCAGAACATCATGATTTATACTTGCAAAACATTTTCGTATATCAAATTTTAAAACAAAACCATTTTGTGAATAGTTTTTAGTTAGTTTTCTAAAAAATTTATCATATTCTAAGAGAGCTTTGTGTGTTCCTTTATTTTTTCTACAACTATAGGAAGAATATATAAATCTTTTATCGAAAAAATCATACAGACCATTATAAATTAATCTGTGAACAATTCTATCTCTCACACCCGCTTTATGAATTATTCTAGTCTTAGTATCTACAACTTTGAATTCAGTATAAATATCGTGCTTATAATTTTTATTCTTCAAATCAAAGAATAATTTCCATAAATTGTCAGTAAGATTAAAAGAAAATTGATTCACATCATTTCGAGATCTTTTTCCTCTCATAAAATCCCGCCAAGCTTTTAAAATTTTCTTAAAATCTATGGACTCTAGATAGTTAATTGAGAATTTATTATTTTGTGGTGTGATATAATCTTGCTTGTATTCTAATCTTTCATTATGACTAATTTCACTCAAAATTCCTCCGTCAATACAAAACCTAAAATTGGGCCGCCCGC
>JAUPLJ010000010.1 GCA_030837425.1 Patescibacteria group bacterium | reverse complement strand
AGATTTTGAAGGGTATAAAATATATGCGATAAATGCCAGCTCTATTTTTAGAAATGAGTTAGGCCATAGGCTTGCTTTAAAATCTAAATCTTTATTTAGCCTTATTTATACATTTGAAGATGGAGAATTAAAAATGAGCCTGAGAGGATACGGAAAAGTAGATTTATCAAAACTTGCTAAAAAATATAATGGAGGAGGGCATTTTAACGCTGCTGCTTTTAGAACAAAAGATCAAAAATTTATAAATGATTTTGTAAAGAAAATTATTTCTTAATAATTATTTTGTGCCCTCAGTAGGATTCGAACCTACGACCGTTTGCTTAAGAGGCAACTGCTCTACCAACTGAGCTATAAGGGCTAATTAGAACAATAATATCATAAAAATTCTTTTTTAAGAAGCGTTGTTTTTATACTTTGAAAATATAATTTTTTTTGATATGATTAATATTACTAAGTATGCATAAGACGTATTTAGTATTTTTTAAAGTATAGCTTTTGAGATGAGAATGCCGTTACTACGGAACATCAAGAAATTTAATTTCACAAAAACTATACTTATTTGCCCAGGTGGCGGAATTGGTATACGCGCTAGTCTTAGGAACTAGTGGAGAAATCCTTGGAGGTTCAAGTCCTCTCCTGGGCACCAAAATAGAACTTATTTTAAAAGAAATAGAAAAATAAAAAAACTGATAATAAATATCAGTTTTTTTATTTTTAATTATTTTTACTCAATTTTTAGAATCCTTTCATAAACATAAACACACTAATTAATAGACACATTGTTCCAATTAAAAATACTGCATACTTACTTTCAAAAATGCTTCTATAAACTTTTCCTAGTTTGTGGGGAATTGTTAGCATAGCTGTCCCTTTCAAAAAACAAGCTATTCCAACTATTGATAAAAATAGATTCAATAATCCTCCGTATATATTTGTAAAAGCAAGAATAAATGTTCCAAACATTAAAAGCAGAAATCCTGCAATCCAAAGCTGGCCTCTACTTTTTGTGATTTCATCGAAGGCTTTTATATTATTTTCTCTGTCGAAAAACATTGATAAACCAATTATTAAAAATGGCATACTTAATATTTGAGCCACTAAAGCTGGTGTTAGATACATATTTTTATATTAAATTATTAATTATTTTTATATTAATATTATATCATGTACAAAAAAAGACATAGATACTTTTACACAATATTTGCAACATCTATTCCTAATGCACAAATCTTTTAGTTTTCTTTGGTCCTTCTCAATACGCTATCCATCATTTGTCTGGCGATTTCTCCTTCATCTATCTTTATTTCAACATTTGGAATAGTTCTGATTTGTAGTTTCTTCTTTATCTCAGTACGGAGATCAGTTCTCATTCTTTTTGCAAAAGCTAAAGCATGATCCTCTTTACTTTTTGGGAGTACTGTAATATAGATATCAGTATTTTTTAGATCTCTAGAGATATTTGCTTTGGTCACTGTGATAAGAGATGTACCAGAAGATTCTTTTTGAAAGAAAGTCTGAGCAATATTTCTTAAAGTTAAACCAATTTTTATTTGTCTTTCAGTTTGTCCTGCAAAATCAGGATTATCTGTTTCGTGATTCATATTTTTACATTATTTTATTTTTTTCAATTTCCACAGCTTCGATAATATCTCCTGGGATTATTTCAATTTTACTTTCAATCATGATCCCACATTCATTTCCTTCAAGGACCTCGTTTGTTTTTATTTTCATGCTTTGAAGTTCTACAACTTTACCTGTACCGATTTCAAAATCACGTCTCAAGATTTTTATTTTAGATAAATTCTTAATGCTTCCTTCAAGCACTCTTCCTCCTAAGACGTATTTATCTTTTGTCACAGAGAAAATCTTTAGGATTTTTAATCTGCCTGTAAGCTTTTCAATTTCTTCATGAGGAAGTCTCTCCTCGACTCTTTCTTTAAACCATTCAGCAAGTTTGTAGATAATATCAAAAGTTATAGGGTGAATATCTAATCTTTCCGCTTCGTCTCTAGCATTGTTTTCTATTTTTACATTAAAGCCAAATATTAAGACTCCTTCATCATGTGATGTACCTAGGATATCTCCTTCTGTAATATTTCCTATTCCTCCTCCAATTATTTTTACTTTTATCCCTGTCTCAGCGTCGCTCTTCTCATCGTATTCTATCTTTTTTATCTCTCTTTCAACAGCAGTAAGTGTACCATACGTGTCAGCCTTTAAAATTACAGGGATCACAAGCTTTGCATTTCTATATATTTTTGGATCAAGGACTTTTTTAACTTCAGAATTTTTCCTTTCAGCTTGTAATTTTTCCATTTCTTTTTTATCATCACTTGAAATAAAATCTGTATTTACTTCTGGAACAGAATCAAAGCCAGTAACTTTTACCACTTGTCCCGCATGAGCTAAAGAAATATTTTTACCAGAAAAATCTTCAATGATACGAATAGGGGAAAGAGAAACTCCAGAGAGTATTGATCCAGATTTTGGCATAACACCATCTTTAATAATTAAGGTAGAAGAAATTCCTCTTTTTCCGTCAAGTAAAGATTCAAGTACAAATCCAATGGCTGGTTTTGATTCGTCATAAACAAGTCCATTCATTTCAGCTACTAATAAAATAGTTTCTAAAAGTTCATCTATGCCTTTTTTTGTTTTTGAGTCTATTTCTACGCATGATATATCTCCTCCCATCCCTTCTATGTAGATTCCATTTTCCACTAGAGAGTTTTTAGCTTTTTGGACGTTTGCATTTGGTTTATCAACTTTACTAATAGCGACAATAAAAGGAATATTTTTTGCTACGATTATCTTATGTGTTTCAACTGTTTGTGGCATCACTCCATCTTCTGCAGAAACTATAAGTATCGCAATGTCAGCAATAGAAGCACCACTTTCTCTCATTGACCCAAAAGCCGCATGTCCTGGAGTGTCTAGGAAAGTAATTTTTTTAATTTGTTTTTTATCTTTTAATTCGTGAGAGATTTCGTATGCGCTCACATGTTGAGTGATTCCACCAACTTCTCCATCTACAATATTTGTATTACGAATAGCGTCAAGCAGAGAGCTTTTCCCATGATCAACATGCCCCATCACAGCGACGACAGGCTGTCTTTCTATAAGATTTTGTTTTTGATTTTTATTTTGAGACATAAAAATTAAAAAGAGAGAAATAAAAACATCAAAAATGATTTTATTTTAAAGCTCTATTTACAAATCTAATAATATCATAAAAATAATAAAGAGTCTATGGTGAAATAAAATTTATAAAATAAAAAAGCGCTGTATCTCAGAGCTTTGGTTTTATAATTATGAAAGTTTTTTACCCTTCGATAGCCTTTTTTAATACTATTTACAATATTTATATTTTATATTATTATATTATTAATAATTATGACTAAAAAATCATTATCAAAAAAAGAAAATAAAAAACAAAATCAAAAAACCGAAAGAGTTTATTTAGATTTTGCTTCTCAGACAACCCCTTCAAAAAAAGCTATCTCTGAAATGAAAAAGGCGGAAAAATTTAATTTTAATCCAAATAATATCTATAAAGAAGGATTGGATTCTGAAAGATTTCTAAATGAAGCGAGGACTCGTATTGCTAGAGTTTTAGGAGTAAAGTCTCACGAGATATATTTTACAAATAATGCGACCCTTTCTTGCGCTACTGCGATATTTGGAGTTGTAGAATATTTTAGAACCCACCCCCAACTCCTCCCTAATTTATTAAGGAGGGGAGTAAAGCCTCATATCATTACTTCAAACATAGAACACTCAGCTGTTTTAGAAAATATAAAATATTTAGAAAAAAGAGGTGAAATAGAAGTGAGCTACATAGAATCTGATGAAAATGGAATTATAGATGCTGAGAAAGTTGAAAAAGAAATTAAAGAAAACACAGTCTTAATTTCTATTATGTATGTAAACAATGAAATAGGGACTATACAAGATATAAAAGCTATTAGTAAAAAAATAAAAGATTGGAAAAAAACAAATAAAAGAGAAATATTTTCTTATCCGTATTTTCACACAGATGCTTCTCAAGCGGGCAATTATCTTTCTTTATATATAGACAGGCTAGGAGTGGATCTGCTTTCTTTAAACGGATCAAAAATCTATGGCCCAAAATCTTCTGGAATTTTATTTAAAAGAGAAAAAATAAACTTGGCTCCATTTTATTTTGGTGGAGGACAAGAGAGAAATATTTTCTCTGGTACAGTCGACGTAGAAAAATCCGTCGGTATATCTATCGCAATCGAAGAAGCACAAAAGAAAGTTAATAATTTAAAAATTTTAGAAAATGTCGCCACAAAGAGAAATAATTTATTAAAGAATATTTTAAAAAATATTCCTGAGGCAAAATTGATTGGTAGCTGGAATGAAAATGAATGGAAAGTGGAAAAAAAGGGAGTTGGAAGAGAAGAAAGGGTTGCTAAAAGATTACCAAGCAACATCTCTATCTGGCTGCCTGATTTTCTATCTGATGAAATGGTTCTTCGACTAGATGAGAAAGGGTTTGCGGTTTCTGCTGGAAGTGCATGCTCTGCAAAGAGTGATGAGTATAGTCATGTGATTTTTAATATTTCAAAAAATAAAAATAATAAAAGTAAATCACAAAAAGTAGCGAGAGAGACGATCCGCATCTCAATTGATGAAAGTATAAAGGAAGTTGATCTTGAAAGATTCGCAAAAGTATTAAAAGAAATTTATTTTAAATTTAAAAAATAAAAAATGCTATACAATTTTTGTTTGTATAGCATCGAATAAATTTCTGAAAGAATAATTTTAATATTCATTATAAATTTTTTTCTTCTTTTCGTTTTTGATCCATATGCTTTTTTGTAATGCGAGACAGCATGCCTACTACAAAAGCAATTGCTAGTAAAGCTAAAATAGGGTCCTTGTAAAATTCCATGTTTAAAATTTTTTATGAATTATGAATGTACGTTGACTATTGTATAATAGCATATTAATATGTTTGCGTCAAATATAGTTTTTTATGGTAAAATAGTTATATAAATATATGTATACAGCAAAAAATTATGAAAATTTATTAGGGTTAAAAGGCTTTTCAGATGAAGCTCTCAAACTTCACTTTACTCTTTATGAGGGATATGTTAAAAATGTTAATAGTATTCTCGAAAAATTAAGATCTGGATCGGTTGAAAAAGGAAGCATAGAAGCATCAGAATTACGCAGAAGAATCAGTTGGGAATACAATGGAATGAAATTACACGAAATTTATTTTGAATCTACATCAAAGACCCCAAATAAAATAAATCCTGAAAGTGGGCTTGCAAAAAAGATAGATGAGACCCATGGAAGCTTTGAAAATTTTCTAGAAGTGGTCAAAAGTACAGGTAGCGCTAGAGGTATCGGGTGGGTAGCGCTACTCAAAGAAGAAGACACAAATGATATTTTTACAGTTTGGTTTGAAGAGCATGACACTGGCGTCTTTGCTGACTCAAAAGTTTTATTCTGTATGGATTTACTAGAGCATGCATTTATTTTAGATTTTGGAGCAAAGAAAATTGACTATATAAATGCATTTTTAGAAAATGTTGATTGGAAAGTAGTGGAAGATAGATTTGAGAAATAACTCTCTCCGCTGAATCTTGTTTTATTTTTATAACTACTTACAGTGATCAGCTGCCTCTCCCTAATATTAGGGAGAGGCTCACAGAGTTTTGTGTTTTTATTTAGAGAATATTGGAGAGAGTTATAATAAGAAGAATGAAAACTTTAATCCCAAGAAATAAATTTCATCAATTCAAAAAGTTAAAAAATATTTCTATTAATCTTAGAAAAAATGATACAAAAGCAGAACAAAAATTCTGGAATATTGTACGAACAAAAAGATTTAATAATTTGAAATTTTTAAGACAGAAAATTATTGGAGAATTTATAGTAGATTTTTATTGTCATGAACTTAAATTAGTAATAGAGTTAGACGGAGAAATACATAAAGGTTTACGAGAAAGAGACACCGAAAGAAATAATTATTTAAAAAATAATTTTGGTTTAAATATTATAAGAATAGAAAATAAATTCATTTTAGAAAACACAAAAGAAGAAATAGAAGCTTATTTAATTAAAATAATATAAATGATATAATACAAATATATGCCCCCAGCATTTAACAATTTTACAACCAAAGCAAAAGAAGTGATAAGAAGAGCACATGAGATCGCGATTGAGAGAAATCAAAATCAAGTCACTCCACTTCATCTTTTCGCAGCGATTCTTCTTCAAGAAGATAGTATTATTATTCCTATTTTAGAAAAGATGAATATAGATTATGTTCTTCTTTTGGACATTGTCTTAGAAAGTCTTGAAGGAAATCCTTCAAACGAGACTCTTTCTTCTTCATATCAAATGTATCTAACTCCAGAGCTTGCTCAGACTTTAGAAAATTCTATTTCTGTTGCAAAAGAAATGAATGAAGAATTTATTGGGATAGAAATATTATTCTTAGCACTACTTAATACTAAAGGAAAGACTGGAGATGCGATTGCTAGATTTAAAATTGATAAAGAATTAGTAAAGTCTTTAATTTTAGAATATAAAAATAATCATATAGAAAATTCTCCAAACCCAAAGAAAAACAAATGGCTTATAAGATTCACAAGAAATCTCACAACTTTAGCTAGAGAAGACAAACTTGATCCAGTAATCGGGAGAGATGATGAAATAATGCGCCTCATGCAAATTTTGTCACGTCGAACTAAGAATAACCCAATTTTAATCGGAGAGCCAGGGACAGGGAAGACAGCAGTAGTAGAAGGCCTTGCAAATAGAATCGCAAAATCAGATGTTCCTAAATCTTTAAAAGATAAAGAGATAGTCTTGCTTGATCTTGGAATGCTTATAGCTGGTACAAAATTTAGAGGAGAATTTGAAGAAAGAATAAAGCAAATAATGAAAGAGATAGAAAGAGCGGAAGGAAAAATAATTTTATTCATCGATGAAATCCATACAATAGTCGGAGCTGGGAATGCAGAAGGTGGGGCTGATGTTGCAAATATTTTAAAGCCAAGCCTTGCGCGCGGTGAATTAAAAGTAATCGGTGCGACAACTTTAAATGAATATCAAAAACATATCGAAAAAGATGCGGCACTTGCAAGAAGATTCCAAACTATATTTGTTGAAGAACCAAACCCAGACGACACTCTTGCAATCCTTCGTGGATTAAAAGAAAAATATGAGCTCTTTCATGGAGTGCTTATTACTGATGATGCACTTTTAGCCTCAGTAAATCTTTCTGTGAGATATATAACAAATAGATTTCTTCCAGATAAAGCTATCGATCTAATAGATGAAGCAGCTTCTAGTATGCGCATCTCTTTAGAAAATAAACCAGCGGAGCTTGAAGATGCACATAGAAAAATTTTGAGACTTCAAATTGAGAAAGAAGCTTTATTAAAAGATTCTGCACTTCATGCAAAAGATCAAAATTTAATTTCTAGAATAAAAGAAGTTGAAAAAGAAATTTTTGAAATAAAAGAAAGCGTGAAAGAGCTCGAGATAAGATGGACAAATGAAAAAAATATTTTAGACGAAGTAAAATCTCTTCGCCAAAAATTAGACGGGCTTCGCACAGAAGGCGATGTGAAAGAAGCAGTTGGCGATCTTGCAAGGATAGCGGAGATTCGCTATGTCGAAATTCCAAAATTAAATAAAGAACTTGGAATCAAGCTCGAAAAATTAAAGAAAATACAAAAGACAAGAAGAGTCTTGAGAGAAGAGATCACTGAAGAAGATATTGCAGGAGTCGTCTCAAAATGGACAGGTATCCCGCTTTCAAGAATGCTCGAGAGTGAGCAAGGTAAACTTACAAAAATGGAAGATGAAATTTCAAAGAGAGTGATTGGTCAAAAAGAAGCCATAGAAAAAATTTCAGACGCAGTCCGTAGAAGCAGGGTCGGGATCGGTGATCCAAAAAGGCCAATTGGCTCATTTATGTTTCTCGGTCCGACAGGAGTAGGTAAGACAGAGCTTACAAAAGCTTTGGCTGAATTTATGTTTAATGATGAGAAAGCGTTGATTAAGGTAGACATGAGTGAATACATGGAAAAGCATTCTGTTTCAAAATTAATTGGATCTCCTCCAGGGTATGTTGGCTATGAAGAATCAGGCCATTTAACAGAGGCTATACGCCATAGACCATATGCTGTAATTTTATTTGATGAAGTTGAAAAGGCTCACCCTGAAGTATTCAATGTACTTCTCCAAGTTCTTGATGAAGGCAGACTTCGTGATTCAAAAGGCCGCTTTGTTAATTTTAAAAATAGCATTATTATTATGACAAGCAATATCGGCTCTCAATATATTCAAAAAATGGAAAGCTTTGGGTTTAATAATAGAAGCGAAGGGGAATATAATTATTCTGAGACAAAAGACAAAGTCCTCGCGTCTTTAAAAGATTTCTTTAAGCCAGAATTTTTAAACAGACTAGACGAAGTGATAGTATTTGATCTATTAAAGAAAGATGAAATCAAAAAAATAGTAGAGCTACAAGTAGAAGAGATAGCAGAGAGAATAAAAGAAAAGAATTTAAAATTATCTATTTCTGAAAAAGCAAAAGAGTTCATAGCTGACTCATCTTTTGACACACATTATGGAGCAAGACCAATTAAAAGATTTATTCAAACAAATCTTCTTAATAAACTTGCGAAAATAATGCTTGAGGATAAAAAAGAAAACAAGTCTGTAAATGAGTCCATTGTAGAAGTAGATCTACTTGAAGAAAAAGATAAGGATACAAAAGAAAATAAAAAAGAGCTTTCAGTGGAGATTAAAAAAGTAAGAAAAGAAAAGATAGTCTCCCCAATCCAAATGAAAGATTTGAAGAAGAAATAGTTTTGAAATTATAAAGAAAATATGATATATTTTCTTTGCAAGTCAGTATAGCTCAGTTGGTTAGAGCATAGCACTCATAAAGCTAAGGTCGGTGGTTCGATCCCACCTACTGACACAAAAATATGGAGCATAAAGAATTAAAAATAATTTCTTTAAATACTTAGGGAGGGCAAGTCGATGGTATTTTAGATTTTTTTGAAGCAAATAAAGATGTTGATATTTTTTGTCTTCAAGAAATAATAGAAGTAAAAGATGAAGATTTGGAAGAAAATGAATATGCAAAAGAAAATAAAGAAAAAAATATAAATCAAGATTTAAAATTGTTTACTAATTTAAAAAATATTTTCAAAGATCATAATGGTTATTTTTACCCTTGTTATAAAGATTGTTTCGGATTATCTATTTTTGTAAAAAAAGATTTAGAAATATTAGAAGAAGGGGAGGTAATCATATATGGAGGAAATAAGGAAAACCATGAACATGACCATACTAGAAATATGGAATTTGTAAAATTAAATATAGACAATAGAACTATTAACATTTTAAATGTTCATGGACTTTGGACAGGAAAAGGTAAAGATGACAGTGAAGACAGAATAAATCAATCACAAAACATTATTGATTTTATAAAAACTTTAAATGGAGAAGTTGTTTTGTGTCGAGATTTTAATTTGAATCCAGATACAGAAAGTATAAAGATGATTGAAGAATTTGGTCTTAAAAATTTAATTAGAGAAAACAATATCACTTCTACTCGTACTTCTTATTATCCAAAAGACAGAGATAGTAGGTTTGCGGATTACACCTTCGTGTCAAAAGATGTGGAAGTAAAATCTTTTGAAATAATGCCTGATGAAGTTTCTGATCATTCGGCAATGAAACTCATTATTAAGGTATAATTTTTGTTGCGGAACCGGGATTCGAACCTGGGTTTCAAGGTTATGAGCCTTGCGAGTTACCTTTACTCCATTCCGCTATGTTTTGTCTTAAAATAATAACACTAATAGATGATTTTTGCAAACATAAGTCAAATATGTTAAAATGTTTTCTATTGCAGTGGTAGCTCAGCTGGTTAGAGCACCGCCCTGTCACGGCGGGGGTCGTGGGTTCGATTCCCATTCACTGCGCAAAAAATAATTTAATTGTTATGACACTAATAATTTTATCAATAGCGACTTTTATCTCCACTTTAATTGGTGGCTACTTTTCACTTAAAAATCAAGACAAACTTCACAAAATCATGGCTTTTACCGCCGGGATAATTTTAGGTGTAGTTTTCTTTGAGATTTTTCCAGAAATATTTGAACTAGTAAAAGAAAATAATTATAATTATACTTCTGTGATGGTATCTTTGGTATTAGGATTTTTATTTTTTCATATTTTAGAAAAATCTATTTTGATTCATCATCATCATGAAGGGGAATATCAAGAACACAAGCATCCCCATGTTGGTGTCGCTTCGGCTCTGGCTCTAATTGGCCACTCATTTTTAGATGGTGTTGGGATCGGGCTTGGATTTCAAGTTTCTCCTGCAGTGGGTCTCGCGGTGGCTGTGGCAGTCATTGCTCATGATTTTACAGATGGGATGAACACTGTGAATTTACTTCTACATAACAAAAATTCTGATAAAAAAGCAAAACTATTTTTATTTTTTGATGCATTAGCACCAGTGCTTGGGGTACTTTCTACTTTATTTTTTGTAATTCCAAATAGTTTCTTAGTTTTATATTTAGGATTTTTTGCTGGATTTTTACTTTATATTTCTGCCAGCGATATATTACCAGAAGCGCATGAAAAAGATTCTTCATACAAGACTATCCTTCTCACAATCTCGGGTCTATTATTTATTTTTATCGTTACAAGATTTGCTTAAAAATTTTAGTGTATAATATTTGAATGAAAGAAAATATTTTAGAAAATTTAAAAGCAAAATTTCCATATCACACTCCAGCGCTTCTTTCTTCTTTTATTTATATTTTAATTAGCTTTAGCTTGTATGATAAAGACAAATTGGCTTTTGCCTTTTTATTTTTAGTTTTTATAACAAGCCTTTTTTATCATTCTCATCCTGAAAATATTTTTTTTAGAGTTGGTGATTGGATAGCGTCTCTCAGCTTTGTTTTTTATATAATTAATATAGTCTATCTATATGAATTTTCTTTTAATATTTTTTCTGTATTAGCCTTTTTCTGTATTACTTTTTGGCTTATTTCAGAAATCGCTTATTACAATAAATTTAATACAATATTCAATGTATCCCACACTCTTTGGCATATACTTTCTGCACTCACTGTATTTATGATAATTTTCAGTACTCATTAAAACTTCTCCCAAGTTTCGATTTCTCCTTTTTTGATTTTAAATATAGAGTGTAGATTTATTTTATATTTTTTATTTTGCTTTTCTTTTATTATTTCATTTAGTCTTTTTATATCGCGAACTTTTAATTTATTCATTAAATGAGAAAATTCATACTCGACTTGTTTATCATTTACAAATATTTTCTCTAGACCCTCTAATTCTTTTTTAGAAAGCTTTTTAAATTTTGATTCGTCGAAATTATATTCTCTTTCTTTTGCTTCAAGATAGATTTCATTTAGATAAAAGTTTATTGCAAGAAGGGGATTCTTATGATTTTTAAATCTTTCTAGCTGTGGGTGGTTTTTATATCCTTTTGTTTTTCCTTCTAGTACATGCTTTGCAAGAAGAGTTTCTCTCCATAAAGCTCCAAGTCCTTTTGTATCTAAATATTGTGGATGTAGTGACCAAATTCTCATAATTTTATAGATTATAGCATTTAAAAATTTAGTTTGACAAAGTTATTTTATTTATGTAGTATAAAGTAAGTAATTTTATTTCTTAACAAACAAATAAATAATTCATCATGGAAAGTACATTTTTATGTTTTGATACAGGAGTTTTTAAACCTCTTGGAGGAGGGACTGTAAAAAGATTTCGAAAAGTAAAAGATAGAAATCTTGATCAGATAAAAAGAATTAGAAAAGATATTAGAAACTTTTTCTTTTTTAATTATGATCAGAATAATTGCCGTACAAATTACAGTAAAAGTTACATTGTTGACGGCAAAGTTTTTAGCTTAAAAGATCTTAAAGAAGAAGCTAAAAAACAAAAAGGATACAATGAAGAGAATTTAAAAAATTTTTTATCTGAAATGAGAAAGAGAAAAGTTCAACAAGTAGTTTTAGACAGATTTGGAAAAGTTTTCGAATTTGATCCTGAAAGAGAAGAAATTTTTATTACTTTAAAAAGATGAAAAAGGTGTAAATGATAAATTAAAGCGGAATAAAATCCGCTTTTTTTATTTTATTAATTTGATATACTAAAAATATAATTATAAAAAATATGAAATTTATTTTAAAAGTTGATGAAAATATTGAAATGAGATTGAGATCATTAGAAGATCTTGAAGAGTCTTTTGCTGTTACGAAAAAAAATATTAATCATTTAAAAACTTTTTTAAGTTGGGCGAAAGATGATTTTAGTATAGAAGATTCAGAAAAATTTATAATTGCTTGCGAGGAAGGATTTGCTGAAGGAAAGAAATTAGATTTAGCAATTTTTTATGATGGAAAAATGATTGGTAGCGCTGGATTCCATACTATAAAAAAAGATAATAAAATGGCAGAAATCGGATATTGGATAGATGAGGATTATGAAGGTAAAGGAATTGTCTCTAAATGTGTAAACGCTTTAGTTAAATATGGATTTGAAGAATTAGGTTTAAACAGGATTCAAATATTATGTGCTACTTTAAATAAGGCTAGTGGCGCGGTCGCAGTTAAATGTGGATTCATATTGGAAGGAACACTTCGAAAGGACGTTATTTCGAATGGAGTAGTATATGACAGCTTTATTTACAGTATCATTTCTGATGAATATAATAAATCTA
>JAUPLJ010000039.1 GCA_030837425.1 Patescibacteria group bacterium | reverse complement strand
TTATAACTTATATTTTGTATACCAAATCTGTCCTATTTTACGATAATCTCCAGTACTGATCATTTCTTTTGTTGGCGCAACATCGCAAGAAACATATTTATTTCCATCTATATTTATTATGCTTTGTTTTGCTGTTTCTTTATTTTCTTTAAGGGAGACTTTTTGATACCAATTATTTCCTAATTTTCTATAGTCTCCTCCGGGTTTAACGAGTGATGGGTCGGGTGCTTGTAACATTTTTTGATACTTTGTCCCCTCTACTTCTATAATATTTTCTGCCACTACCTCCTTTCTTTCAGAAACTCTCTTATACCACTCTCTCCCTATTTTTCTATAATCATTAGTTGATTTTACAAGTGATGGGTCAGGTGCTTGTGATATTTTTTGATACTTATTTCCATCAATAATAATTTGAGGATTTGTATTATCAATATTTTTATGAGGTTCAATAGTAAATGTACTATCAGAATCTTCTTCTTCAGCTGTACCCAGATCTTCTTTGAAAGTTTTAGTTATTGTTACAGTCTCTTTTCCATGTTGTCTTACCTTTTTAGTAATTTTTTCTTTAAAAACACTTATTGTACCATCTGGATTTTTTGTATATTTTAATTCTTGGGCATTTCCATCCGACACATTTAATAAAAATGCTGATGTAGAGACAGCTAAACCTTTCATAACAGAATTTAAAACTCTTGAATCTTTTATTTTAGATAATTCTTCTTTAATGATTTTGAAACTTATCTCCTTTAAATTTTTAAATCTGGAAAGAAAATTTTTTGTTTCAATCGCAACCTTGTCTCCTCCGCTTTCCATTAAGTTTGGCATTTTATTTTTTAAATCCTCGAAAATGGTCATATGTTTATATATTATCTGTAAATTATATCATAAAAAAAACAACCTTTCGATTGTTTTTACTAATTTTTAAAATTCTAAATTAGTTTAATAACTTCTCTCACCTGGAATAAACCATTTACCTTCATCTTTTGATCCTTTTGGACCAGCTTTTAATTTCATACCCCTTTTTTCATTATCACTATCTGGAACTATTCCATTATAGTAAATATATTTTTCACCGTCGATTATTACATCATAAGGGCAAGGGGTTATTTTTATCACTGGCGGGCAAGGTTTTGGCTCCGGTTTTGGTTTTACCACAACTGGAGGGCAAGGTGGTTTAGGTTTCGGTCTTGGCTTTGGCTTTACCGTTGGAGGGCAAGGTTTTGGCTCTGGTTTTACCTCTGGAGGGCAAGAAATACATTTTTTCATTGCTGAAAGTGTATCGGTAATTCTGTCTATCTTTTTGCTAAGATTATCCCCATTTTTATTAATAGCATCAACAGTTCTATCAGAACTATTCTTTATTGCATCAATAATAGCAGCTTCTTTTTTTGTTTCATTAGAGAAAAATGGATTTTTAAATTCCAAATTTCTAAAAAAAAGAATTAAAATTAAAAGTCCAAAAGCTGGCAAAATCCACCAAGCATTTTTTTGATAAAATGATTTTTTTTCGTTCTGATTGTTGTTATCAGAGTTGTTTTGATCGTTCACGTTTTAAAATTTAAGTGATTAAAAAATATTTGTTTATATATAGAGTTCTATTTTTAAAATTACTTTAAATTCCTTGTTTTTAAGGAACTAATTTAATCTGAACACAGTATAACAAAATAAAAATATTTGTCAAGGGCTATTTTATAAGATAAAAAAACACCTTATTTAAAAGGGTTTTTTGTGTTTAAAATTATTTAACTAGATTTCCAGTTTTACATTCTACCAGTAATCCTTTTCCTGCGACGCAAACTGACATATGTGTCTTACAAGAAACATGATTCATTGGGTTATTGAAATTTGTGCCGACTCTATAGCAAACCCCTTCATTTGCATTTGGAACTACAGCATAAGCAGAATCTTCTGCTTTCACTTTTCCAAGTCCATAAACCGCTAAAAGCAAAACAATGGATAAGACAATCAAGCCTAAAACTTTATGAGTAATGTGATGTGTGTGATGAAGCTCATGTAAGGGTTTTAAATGTCTGTTCATAAAATTTAAAAATTTTTATTTATATGTATAAATTATAAGACAGAAAAATAATTAATGCAATCAAGTTATTAACTTAAAACTAAAATGAGTATAAAAATGAATGCTATAATTAATAAATTATGAATGACTATAAAGATGAAAATGAAAAAAACGATATACATCATGGACTACAATTTCAAGATGATGGCCAAGAGAAAAAAGATAGTGATCTTCTTGGGTTGGTTCACCAAAAAGAGGAAGAAGACTATGTTAAAACAATGTCAGATAAATATGCCTTGCCTTATATAGATTTAAAAGGAGTTGCTCCAGAGCCTGATGCACTGAAACAAATAAAAGAGAGTGACGCTAGAAAAGGAGAGCTTGCCGCTTTTAAGCAGATTGGAAATAAACTTTATATTGCAATGTTTAACCCAGAAAATCCTTTTACAAATGAGCTCTTAAAAAATCTTGAGAGCCATGGGCACATATTAATAAAATTTGTAGCTTCACATGCATCACTTAAACATGTTTGGGGAAGATATATCGACATTATAGAAGTTGTAGAATCCCAAGCTGGAATGCTGGATTTAAATTCTGAAGTATTAAAGGAATTATTGTCTCATATACAAACTTTAGATGATTTAAGAAATACCTTAATAACTGTAGCAAACGAGTCAAAAAACTTTAGAATCTCTAGAATTATAGAATTAGTGATAGCGGGTGCGCTTCATTTTAAAGTTTCCGATGTTCATATAGAGCCAGAAAAAGAAAAAGTTAGATTTAGATATAGAATAGATGGAGAGCTTACTGATATTTGTTTTGTAGACTTCCCCACAATGAAATTAATAAATTCTAGATTTAAATTATTATCTGGAATAAAGTTATCCATAACACAAAATGCGCAAGATGGTAGATTTTCTATTTCTGATAATGGAATAGAGATAGAAGTCCGTGTTTCTGTTATTCCTGGAAATTATGGCGAGAGCTACGTGATGAGATTACTCGACCCAAGAAATATAATGGCGAATATAGAGTCTCTTGGAATGAGTGCAAATCTATATGAGCTAGTACAAAAATCTATTGATAAACCAAATGGGATTATTTTAACAACCGGCCCAACAGGGTCAGGAAAAACCACAACACTTTATGCTTTCGTAAACAAACTTTATTCCCCAGAAATAAAAATTATAACCATTGAAGATCCAGTAGAATATCATCTTCCAGGAATTACTCAGACTCAGGTTGAGGAAGATAAAGGTTATACCTTTTTGGCCGGACTCCGAGCTGCTATGCGCCAAGATCCAGATATTATAATGGTTGGAGAAATTCGTGATCAAGACACAGCAAAAGTTGCTATAAATGCAGCCCTTACTGGGCACTTAGTCTTTTCAACTTTACATACAAATAACGCTGCAGGGACAATCCCCCGCTTACTGGAGCTTGGTGCAAATCCTGGAATATTAGCTTCAGCTCTTTCATTATCTCTAGCTCAAAGACTGGTAAGAAAATTGTGCCCATATTGTAAACAAGAAATAGAAGCCACTGATAAACAAACAAAACAAATCACGAATGTGTTAGGGACAATGATAGCAAATCATAAAGAGGGCGAGCTTGGACAAATAGCTCCAGCTAATCAATATAAAATGTTTAAAGCAAATGAAGCAGGTTGTCCAAAATGTAATGGAGGATACAAAGGAAGAATGGGAATATTTGAAGCAATAGTAATGGATAATGATATAGCAGACCTTCTTTCTTCTGGATTAATTTTAAACGAAAGAAAAATAAAAGAGCTTTCAATAAAGCAAGGAATACCTACAATGAGAGAGGATGGTATAATTAAAATACTGAAAGGAGAAACTAGCTACGAAGAAGTTGCTAGCGTCGTAGATTTGTACGAAGAATAAAGAATAAAACCACATAGATCTCTAAACAACCTCTTGGTGAAGAAAACTTTTACATAAGGATAGGTGCAGTGTAAAATAAATTTAACTAATCCGTCCTCTGTGAATAAAGTATGAGACGATGTCTCAATTGTTTAGAGATCTATGTGGTTTTTAAAGTTCATTGCTATTTACCCGCTACAGCTTTTACAACTTCCTTTGCTGGAGATTTGAATATTGCATAAATTATTGCCCCTATTATTAATAGTCTAATAAAACCTGAATGCATCATCCCATCTGATCCTTGATAATCATTAAAAGCGCTGCCCATTATATTATTTAATTGGCCGCTAGCTAATAAAAGAAATAAAACTATGCCTATAATCCATCCTGTTTTCATATTTTTATTTATATTTAATTAATTAATAAAGTCAATTACTTATAATTTAATAACAAATAAATCATATCACATACTTGACATACTTGTCAAGCTATCATAATAATTCTTTTATCTTAACTCCTTTTCATTTATCGTGATAAAATAAATCTATGAAAGAAAAAGAAGAAGAGTCTGAAGAAAAAAATATCATAAAAGATGAGTACAACTATCTAGACCAGGCATTGAGGCCTAGCCTTTGGAATGATTATATTGGACAAAAAACAATAAAAAACAACCTGGAAATACTAATACAAGCCGCAAAAGAAAGAAATTCTACTCCGGAGCATATTTTATTTTATGGGCCTCCTGGTCTTGGGAAAACAACTCTTGCAAACCTTGTAGCAAAAGAGCTAAATACTAATATGCGAACTACTTCTGGGCCAGCCATTATGAAAGTTGGAGATTTGGCCGCCATACTTACAAATCTTAGTGATGGAGATGTGTTGTTTATAGATGAGATACACAGATTAAATAAACTTATAGAAGAAGTTCTTTACCCAGCTATGGAATCTCGCAAATTAGATATTATTATTGGTAAAGGCCCTAGTGCTCGTACAATACAGCTTGATCTGCCAAATTTTACTCTAATTGGTGCAACAACAAGAATGTCTCTACTTTCATCCCCTCTTCGATCTAGATTTTCTGGAGGGATACACAGGCTTCAATACTACACCGAGGAAGAGATAACACAGATCATAAAAAATTCTGCAAAAATTTTAAATATAGAAATAACAGACGATGCAGCATTTGAAATATCCAAAAGATCCCGCTTTACTCCTCGTATTGCAAATTACTTTTTAAAAAGATGTCGTGACTACGCCCAAATAAATAAAGCTATAATAGATATTGATGTAGTGAAAAATACTTTAAATATGCTTGAAATAGATGAGCTTGGTCTTGGTGTT
>JAUPLJ010000038.1 GCA_030837425.1 Patescibacteria group bacterium | reverse complement strand
TTTTTGCTTTAGGTGATTGGATATATTTTGGGCTTACTGATGATTTGAGAAATATTTTTTCAATTTCACTTATAGATAAAAATAAATTACATGGGGAAATCATAAATGGTTATCATTTAACCTATCAAAATTTAAGTCCAGAACAATATGTTTGGATTAATTTTTTAAGGAAAAAGGAAGATATTAGATTGTCCCATTTCACTTATTTTCCAGAAGATCTTAATAATAAATTAGAAGAGTCTTATGCTAAAAATACCATAATGATCTCTGCGAGTAGATTTGGTGTTGAATCTTTAAAATATCCAAGAGTGGGATATGCTGCAAAACCTTGGTTAAGTAAAGGTTTTTATACTATGTCAGAATATAATAAGATATATAATAAATACAATAAGGATAAAATATTTTATATAAAAAATTATTTTGAAGAACTTTTGTATTACATTCAAATAAAATCGAGATATATTTCTCGAGGAAGTAATAAAACACGTAAAATAATAGTGAATATTCTTCGAATGTTTAATGGTATGAAATCTTTAGATTAAACTGAATTGTTTCAGGACTAAAATTGTGATATATTTTACTTTATTATGCAAAGGAAAATCAAAGCTATATTATTTGATCTAGATGGAGTATTGGTAAAAATGCCAGAAGCTCATTATGATGCTCTAAATCGCGCATTAGAACTCTTTGGCGCGCGCATAGAAGAAGACGAGCATCATCAATATTTTAACGGTTTGCCAACCCGTAAAAAAGTAATGGAGCTTGAATCAAAAGGTCGCTTGCCAAATGGTTTAGTAGAATTCATTAACGAAATAAAGCAAAAATACACACATGAGCTTATACCGAAATATTGTCCTCCTGAATATTCAAAAATAATTTTAATGCGCCAGTTAAAAAATAAAGGTATTATCTTGGCCTGCTGCTCTAATTCTGTTAAAGAGACTCTGCACTCCATGCTTCGTTCAGCGCATCTTTTTGATTATATGGATTTGATAATTGCTAATGATGAAGTTAAAAATCCAAAACCAGATCCTGAGATGTATTTACTTGCAATGAAAAAATTAAATATTATGCCAGAAGAGACTATTATCGTTGAAGATTCTCCACATGGTATCGAAGCAGCAAAAGCTACTAATGCGGAGGTACGTATAGTGCGAGGTGTAGAAGATGTGCATATAGGGCTATTTAATGATATTCTTGAACTATGAAAAAATACAATTTAGATTCATTTACTCGTGGTTGGATAGTTGGAGATTTTGAGCCAAATATATTAAAGACAAAAGATTTTGAGTTTATGGTACGTCACTATAAATCAGGAGAATCTGAAGCGAAACATGAGCACAGAATAGCCGATGAAATAACAGTCATAGTGTCTGGGACTTTTCGCATGAATGGAGAAGAATTAAAAGCGGGGGATGTTATACATTTATCTCCAGGAACAGCAGCTGATTTTGAATGTTTAAAAGATGGAGCTACAGCTGTAATAAAGACACCTTCTGTAAAAGGGGATAAATATATTATTTAAATTTATAAAGATAATAAATCTCTTACTCGATATGGATAATCCGTACATACGCTGTCTGGTTTCAGTGCTATTATCTGTTTAATGCGGCTCATTAACGTTTCTTCATTAATAGCATCTTTGTGGGACTCTTCTCCATACAATCCCGGAGAAGTAGAATGTAATTCTGGAGTCACTAGAAAAATCTTTAATCCGACAGAACGAAAAGCATTAAAAGTTTCTTGATTATAAAATATTTTATTCGACCCATTTTTATTTAAAGTATCCCATTCATCTAGCCATACAGCATAAAAAAGATTTTTATTATCTAAGACATCTTTAATGTCCCACAATGTACCACCTACGGCGCTATTATATCGCTCAATATCATATGAATGAGCCACAGACGGAGCAAGTCTAATATTTGGTAAAGATTTTTTTAAATAAATCGCTGTTTCTTTCAATACATCAAAAACAATAAATTTCGATAAATCTCTAGATTCTAATTCTTTTACTAACAAATCTAAATATTTTAAATCTTGCACTGTATATTTTAAATGTAATGCAGAAATAACACTTGTCGCAGAAATATTTTCAATTAAATCTAATAATTGTGAAAGGCTCACAAGATGTGATCCATTAATATTTATTTCCAATAATTCTTCTAGATTAATATCTTTAATTAATCTAGAGTCTTTATTAGTCGTCAATCTTAATAAATTATCATCATGAATAATTATAAATTTATTATCTTTGGTAATTCTTATATCAAACTCTAGACCATAGCCACGATTTATTTGATCTGTAAAGGCTTCTAAAGAGCTTTCAGAAAAATAATTATCATCTTTGTTTTTTGATAAATCCAACCCACGATGGGTTAATATTGTAGTCAAATTACTCATATGATATACTATATCATATGTTAAATATCGTAATTCCTATGGCAGGTCGTGGGTCAAGATTCACTAGTGCAGGCTACGCATTTCCAAAACCACTCATTGATGTGGCTGGACACACTATGATTGAGGTGGTAATTAAAAATCTTCGCCTAAAGAAAATTAAAGATTTTCGTTTTATTTTTATCTGTCAACGTGAACATCATGAACAGTATGATATGCATAATATTTTTCGTAACGCGGTCGGTGGTGATAATTTTGATGTAGTAAAAATAAATGGCATAACAGCAGGAGCTGCGTGTACAGTATTAACAGCAAAAGCTTTTATTGATAATCAAGACGATATGTTGATAGCAAATTCTGATCAATATATAGATTTTGATATAGACGCATTTATTGAAAAAGCTCGTGAAGGAAATAAAGATGGCCTCATTCAGACATTTGAATCCTCACATCCTAAATGGAGCTACGTTCGTCTAGATAAAGATGGAAAAGTGCTTGAAACTGCTGAAAAAAAATTAATCTCAAACAAAGCCACTACCGGTCTTTATTATTTTAAACAAGGTTCTGATTTTGTTAGAGCTACACAAGCTATGATAAAAAAGGATTGCAAACATAATGGAGAATTTTATGTTTGCCCAGTTTACAATGAACTTATTATTGAAGGAGCTGATATTTTTGTTGACGACATTACAATCGATCAAATGCATGGGTTGGGAACTCCAGAGGACTTAAATAATTTTCTTGATCGTTTGAATACAGGGCAAGTAAAACTTTAAAGATGTGTATTGGTCTAAAAATCTTAAAAGTAACAAGGTAACATTTTATGAAGTTTATAATTTTTGATTTTAGAAAATATTTTAATTTAGGTGATTTTGTCACTATTTTAGATTTATCTGAAAAATATTATCGTATAACTGGGAAACAGCCTTACGTAATAGCTATGAATCTTAATAAAAATAAAGCGATAACTACAATGATTAGCGATTATCAATTTATTCATTTTATTCAAATGAATACTATTTTAGGATTTTTAAAAATACTATTTATTTTATTTAAATCTATATTTATAAAATATACCTATTGTATTTATTTAACAAGAAATAAAATTAAAAAAATAATTTTAATTTTCGTTTATTGTTTTACAAGATCACAACTCATAATTTATAATTTTGACGAGAATAATTATAGAGATCCCTTTTTTAAAGAAAGTAAAAATACAAAAAATATTATAAATAGTAAACTAGATTTTTTAAGATCGAATAACTTATTATTATCTAAGATTTTAAATAAAGAAATAGAAATATCACAAAACTTTTTATATAAAAAGAATAATATAATTCAAGAAAATGATTTAATAGAGAATAATTATATTGGTTTAGTCTTGAGTGCCTCATCATTAAACAAAAGTATAAAAGTAGAAGACTATTTATATATAGTAAAAAGGCTATGGAGTAAATATCAAACAACCTTTGTATTTTTAGGGCTAGGTAATAAATATGAATTAATGATTGCTAATGAATTAAAATTTTTTTTTGATGAAAACAAGATATCATATAAAAATCTTTTAGGAGAGAAAAATTTTTATAATACACTAAATATTTTAGATAATTCATTTTTAAATATCGGACCAAACACTGGGCTCATATTGATCTCTTTTTATATGAATAAAAAGACTGTAACTTTTTCTGAACATACTTCAAATTTCTTCACTTTTAAAAGTCAAAATAGTATTTTTATAATGAATCCAGAAAATAATTGTTCTTGTCAAAAAAAAATAATAATGGATGCAGATAAAGAAATAGATCAAAGTAGAGTTGGTTGTTGTATGTATTTATTAGATATTAAAAAAGAAATGGATAATATAATATCAAATAATATTTTAAATACATGAAATTACAATTAAAAAATATAACTTTAGTTATTATAGATTCTATAAATTTAGAAAGGGCACAAATAGCTTTAGATATATGTCAAAAATATATTGATTTTGGTGATGTTAAATTATTAACAGATTTAGAAGAGGATAAAGATAAAAGAATAGTAAAAATAGTTAAGATAGATTCTGTAAAAAAATATTCTACTTTTTGTATTAAAGAATTAAATAATTATGTAAATACAGATTATTGTTTATTGATTCAATATGATGGATTTATTTTAAGTCCAGTTAGTTGGGATGATAATTTTTTAAAATATGATTATATTGGATGCAAAGATATAAAAAGATCAGGTGAAGAAAATAGCTTAGTTTTAAATGGGGGTTTTACTTTAAGAAGTAAAAAATTATTAGAAAAATTATCATTAATAAACGATGAGGAATTAGAAAAAGAATTAGAGTTTGGAGAGGATTATATTATTTTTAAACTAAGAAATGATTTAGAGAATGGTGGAATTATTTTCCCAGATTTAAGTGTCGTAGAAAGATTCGCGACAGATGCCTCAAATAGAATAAATTCAAAAGACATAAAAAGTTTTGGATTCCATGGATTATTTATTGATTTAGATTATCTTTTTAAAGATAATCCAGAATTTTCTAACCTTAAAAAATATTATAAAAATGAAGTTCACTTTTTAAAAATTATATATTCAAAAACTTTGTCTTCATTTAATAAAATTCCATTTTTGTATAAAATAGTTCGCGGTATACTTTTATTTATTAAAAAAATATATTATAAATACATCTATTAATATGCTATAATTCTTCACATTATTTTTATAACTAGTAAAATAAAAACATATGCCAAAATTCATTATCTCTTTAGGTAAATTTTTAAAGAATAAAATCCCAATTAAGATTTATTTATATATAAAAAAAATATATATAAAATCTTATTTTTATAAATTATATAATTATAA
>JAUPLJ010000037.1 GCA_030837425.1 Patescibacteria group bacterium | reverse complement strand
GAGTGACAGTTTAGTGGCAAACGAGGTAGTAATATTTAGGAACATACCCCATAGTCTCGGATAACCATTGGAAACGATGATTAATACGAGATGGTCCGGTAACGGTAAAGATTTATCGCTATGGGAATGGCCTGAACAGTATCAGCTAGTTGGTAAGGTAATGGCTTACCAAGGCTATGACGCTTAGGGGAGGTGAGAGCCTGGCCCCCACCGATGGGACTGAGACACGGCCCATACACCTACGGGTGGCTGCAGTCGAGAATCTTCCACAATGGACGAAAGTCTGATGGAGCGACGCCGCGTGATGGATGAAGTACTTCGGTATGTAAACATCTTTTATGAGGGAAAAAGTTTATTGATGGTACCTCATGAATAAGGACCTGCTAAACTCGTGCCAGCAGCAGCGGTAATACGAGTGGTCCAAGCGTTATCCGGAATTATTGGGCGTAAAGGGTCTGTAGGTGGTTTGGTTAGTCTCTCGTTAAATCTTTAGGCTCAACTTAAAGTTCGCGAGGGAAACGGCTAGACTAGAATATGTGAGGGGTGTGCGGAACTCATAGTGTAGGGGTGAAATCCGTTGATATTATGGGGAACACCAAAAGCGAAGGCAGCACACTGGCACATTATTGACACTGAAAGACGAAAGCGTGGGTCGCGAATGGGATTAGATACCCCAGTAGTCCACGCCCTAAACGTTGCTCTCTCGCTATTAAGAGTATCGACCCTCTTAGTGGCTTAGCTAACGCGGTAAGAGAGCCGCCTGGGAAGTACGAGCGCAAGCTTAAAACTCAAAGGAATAGACGGGGAGACGCACAAGCAGTGGATTATGTGGTTTAATTCGACGGTAAACGAAGAACCTCACCAGGGTTTGAAACTAAGGAGCAAGGTCTAGAAATAGATCCCTCGCAAGACCCCTTAGCAGGTGATGCATGGCCGTCGTCAGTTCGTGGTTTGAGCTGTTCCCTTCAGTGGGGTAACGAACGCAACCCTCATCGTATGTTACAAGTGTCATACGAGACTGCCCCTAACCGGGGGAGGAAGGCGAGGATGACGCCAGGTCAGCATGTCCCTTTGACATCCTGGGCTACACACATAATACAATCGCAACGACAGCGGGTCGCGACGGAGTAATCCTGAGCCAATCCTTAAACGTTGCGTCAGTTCAGATTGAGGGCTGCAACTCGCCCTCATGAAGTCGGAATTGCTAGTAATTGCGGGTCAGCCATACCGCAGTGAATACGTTCTCGTCTCTTGTACTCACTGCCCGTCAACTCAGGGGAGCCGGGGGTACCCAAAGGCTTGAGTAATCAGGACTAAGGTAAAATCGGTAACAAGGAGTAAGTCGTAACAAGGCACGGCTAGCGGAAGCTGGTCGTGGATTAATTCAATTTGAAAAATCGTGCACACGGAATTCCGTGCATGCATTTGTCGAGCAAATCTTTGATTTGTACAGTTTGTTGAAACTTAAATTCAATCGAGATACTTCGAGATGTATCAAAAATCACGTACAATTATAGATCTTTATGATCTTTAGGATAAATCGTGTTAAAAGCGGAGCAGAAGAAATCGGTATAAATTCTCTAGTTTAATAAGTATTGAAACGTAAAATTATTTTTGCGAATTTTTGCTATAATTTATTCATGATTTCAACTCTTAAAAAAATCTTTGCGCAGAAATTTTATATAAAAATATTTTTTATATTAAATATTTTATTTTTACTTTTATATTTCTTATTTACAAATCTTTTAGTTTCTCTCCAGATTTTTTCTATACCAATTTTTAATCAAAGTGAAAAGATAAATTTATTCTTCAGTTCATTATTTGATCTCAGTAGCCTGAGAAGCTCTGGGATGATTGTTTTAGTTATTTTATTTACTCTATCTTTATCTCTTTTATTTATTTTATTTTATGTTTTATTTAACGAATCAAAAAAGATTAGTAAAAAGAAAAGTGCTCTAGGCATGTTAGGGGTCTTTCTTTCCATTCTCGGCTTTTCTTGTATCTCTTGTGGGATAGGGTTACTCGCTTCTATTCTTTCTTTACTTGGTTTATCTTCTCTTTCTTTATACTTTCCACTTCACGGGCTAGAGTTTGGATTTTTAGGAATTTTGGTAATAAATCTTACGAGTTATCTAGTTTTAAAGAGAATAAAAAATCCCTTTGTTTGCTAGAAATGTTGTTTTATTTATAAATAAATATTGTTATGATATAATTTATGCATAAAAATATGTCAGAATCTAATAAGCAAAATCTAGAAGACGCTAGTAAAGATAGGCAAGTTATTAGAAAATTCTTGAAGAAAGTAGGACTATCTCAAAATATTGATGTTCTTCGTGGTTTATCCAGAGAAGAAAGAATAGAAGCCCAAGCTAATAGAATAGAGGACGCTATAAAAAATGAGACAAATGAAACAGAGAAAAACAAACTACAGAGGATTCTTAATTCATATAAAGCAGTCAATGAAACTATTGGTGAATTTATAAAACAAAATCCAATCACAGTAAAAAATAAGATATCTAATTTTGGTGAAGTTAAAAAAGTATATAAAAAAGAGATTAAGAAAAATGAAGAAAGTAAAAAAGAAAAAGTAGCTGATGTTTTTGAAGGTGAAAATAAACAAGCATTTTTACGGGCACAAGAATTAAAACAGAGTGAAGATCAAATCGATATTTCTCTAAATAGAGCTCATCTAGAAATTACTCAAGGATTGCCTGGATCTGAAGAATATTTTGATGATCTTTTGAAAGACCAATCAAAAGTTAAGGAAGAAATAAAAAATTTAGAAGATACAAATTACATAGAAATGAGATCTGCACAGTTATTATCTCTACGTGAAGACTTAGAAAAAGAAGGGCACATTGCTAGAGTAGATAGTACTAAAAAAGATATCTCATTTATAAATGAAGCTCTTTTAACTGGTAATCCAGTTTTTCTTCATGGTCCAACAGGAACAGGAAAGACTTCCTTGGCGAGATTTTCAGCTAAAGAACTTACCGGTCATAAGCCATATATGATTTATTGTAATCCCCAAACTAAAGAATCAAACATATTTGGTAGACAAAGTATTGATGTAGAAAATGGAGCTTCTAAAACATATTTTGATTTAGGTCCACTTGCTAAAGCAATGAAAGACGGTAAAGTTTGTATCTTCGATGAGTTTTCTTCTTTACCTAAAGAGCAAATGTCTATGATTAAAGGTCTTTTAAATCATAAAGTTGGAGACGATGTGGATATTCCTGGTAATGGTTTTGTAAGGATAAAACAAGGTTTCCAAATAATCTATACAGCCAATTTAAAGAGTGATAAAAACAAAGAACGAAATGATCTTCCTCCAGAAGTTGCAAATGAGTCTGCTATTTTAAATAAGGAAATAAAATGTCAATCTCCTGAAGAAGGTTATGATATTTTCTTGACTAGAATTATGAATGATAAAGGAGAAGCGAGTTTCTCTAAATATGATTTAGAGGATACTATACCTAGTTTTTTGAATGCTATGAAAGATATACAAGAAGCATATCAAGGTATATCTAGTAGAGAATTTATAGAATCAATCGGAGTGCAAGATGCAGGTTCTAGTAAGATTACTTCTCTTAAAAAATTCGTCTTAAATCAAAGATCGATAAGTCAGATATTAAATATTTGGAGTGTTAGAAGTAAAAGAGATAAAAATTTAAGTTTTGTGGAATTTCTTGATAAGAGTTTGGTTAATGCTCTAAATTTTGGTGAATACAAAGAAGATAAGCTCTTAGCAACTAAGATTTTAGTTAATAGGGGATTATTATCAACAGTGGAAGCACAAGATATTGGTCTTACAGAAGATGATCTTTCAATTGGAGCAAGAAGTGAACAAAGAAATAAAGAAAATCTTAATAAAAATATTTTAAATTCTAAAAATAGAGAAAAACTTTCTATTAAAGATTTAGCAGAACTAGATCCATTTCAAATAAAGAAAAGTAAAACAAAAAATGATTTGGCAGAAGGGTTTGTAGATGAAAAAGGTGAGAAAGTAGAAGTTAAGACGAATGAAAAAGTTGTACCTGAAAATCAATTTTCATCTCTAGCTTCATATGAGAAGTTGAAAAAATCCGGCTACCTTGATAGTACTTTTGATAATAAAGATGCTCACTTTTTAAATATAGCTCCATTATCCAAAGCCGAAGCCCTTAAAAAATACAAAGAAAGTGGTGGTTCAACTTGGATCTGGGAAAAATTAGAGAAAGAAATGCCATACACAACTCCTACTAGAAAACCTCTCAATGTTAATATACTTTCTTTTGGAAAAAATATTTCTAGTGAAGATGCTATCAAAGAAATGGACAAATTAGGTGTCAGACCATTAACTTATGAAGAATTAATACAATTTGGTATTACTTACCCAGAATTTCAAAAGAAAAGTCCATTAATTGCACTAGGTTCTAAGCATGTCCTCAACGGTAACCTTCGAGTCCCTAGACTGGACTGGTATGGTGATGATCGCAACCTGCGTGCGGACTACTGGGATGGTGGTTGGGATGACAGCTATCGATTTCCTGTGGTTAGCAAGTAGAACTTAAACTTTTGAACCTTGGCTTAAATTGAATTTAGACTTTTGACTTTTGTCGATTTTAAATTTGGCAAAAAATTGATATAATCATAATTGAGAGTAGATAGTGATTGTTTGGATTTTTTCTAAACAACATCGAAATCAGTAGACTTACAGATGAGAAGTTTACATAAATATTTTAAATATTTTGTGGCGAGGTCTGTAATGAATTTTGTAAAAAATAATACTACTTGGCGTATATATGTATTGTATTTTAGATACAGAATAATATTCAATCTTTGGTTGCGACTCAGGATGGTGATGCGGGCGCATATATACGATAGTTCTCAACGGTAACCTTCAAGTCCCTAAACTGAACTGGAATGGTGATGATCGCAACCTGAATGCGAACAACTGGGATGGTGATTGGAATGACAACTATCGATTTCCTGTGGTTAGCAAGTTATATTTTTCTCTCAGACTTAGTCTGGGAGTTTTCTTTTTCATTTTGTAAAAGTAATTGATTGTGCCAGCCTCCTAGTATTCTTCCTATTTCTACTAATTTTTCAGTGAGTAAGATATATTGATTTTCTTTTAGAGCTGAAATATCTTTTGCAACATTTAAAAGTATTTTCAAAACATCGTCATTTTTGATACTTCTCTGCACAAAAATTAGTTTCTGATTTTTATTTGTAAAATATGCAAAAGATATATCAGAAATCATTTCTACAAATAAAGAATCTATTTTAGCACCCAGGCTGTATCTGTGAATTTTTGGAAAGTGTATAATGTACTCATGCCACAAAGAATAAACAACTTGCATCTTAAGCAAAATCGGGGGGGGGGGGGAA
>JAUPLJ010000009.1 GCA_030837425.1 Patescibacteria group bacterium | reverse complement strand
AGAAGATTAAAGCTTTCTCTTCTCATTGTCCAATATTTTTCTTCTTCATAATCATGCTTTACTATTTCTGTCTTTACACCTCTTTTAAAATTATTTTTAATTTCTTTATCACATTTTTCTACTCTACTCAAAATATCTTCTTCTTCATCCCCTGTAAATTCTGCAAGTAAAATAAGTTTTGGCATTCCAAAAGTCAAAACCAGAAAAGCTTCTTTCCAAAAAGAGAAGACCATCTTCATCATCGCAAAGCTTCCTTTATTTTTATTTTTTGAAAAGATATTTTTTATTAAAGCTGGGAAAAATTTCATCGCGACTTTAAAAGTGTGATCATCATAGCTTTCAAAGCTTTCAGGGTTATATTTCATTACTATTCTTCTGACTTTCCCAAGCTCTTTCAAATCTTTCAAAAAAATAAGCAACATTTTTGTGTGTTTTTTAGGCTCGATCAATTTAACTTTTATTTTTGTGACTATAGCAAGAGTCCCTTGTGAGCCAACAATAATTTTATTCAAATCAAAAACCTTTTTTCCTTTTTCTTCCTTCAAAGCATCCCAAAGAAAATATCCTGAGGAATTTTTTGAAACTATTGGAGTGTTTTTCTTTATTATTTCAGCATTCTTTTCATCTTTTAATAAAGAGTAAATTTCATTGTAGATCTTATATTCTAAAGTGTTCTTAAATTCTTCTGTAGCGTTAGCTAATTTTTGCTCAATTTCTTCTTCTTTTAAAGCTCTTGTGTTGATTATTTCTCCATTTGAAAGTACACATTCTAATTCTTCTACGTATCTCTTTGTTTGACCATATTGAAGACTAAGCTCTCCTCCAGAATTATTTGAAATCATACCACCGAGAGCACAAATGTCTCTTGAAGCTGGGAAACTTGGAAGAAGAAGATTGTGTTTTAAGGTCTCCTTTTCAAAATCTCTATAAAATACACCCGGCTCTACGATCGCAACTTTATCATTTTTATTTATAGAGATTGTTTTATTAAAATATTTTGAAAAAGAAAGAATAATAGACTCATTCACAGATCCGCCAGACATATCTGTTCCTCCACTTCTACCTGTAATACTAAAGCCTTTATTTTTATTTACAAATTTTGAGAGAATACTTATCTCTTCTTTATTTCTTGGAAAGACTACGACTTTTGGAATAATTTTAAAAAGACTAGTATCTTCACTATTTTTTTCTAAAACACTTTCATCTTGTGAGTAATCTATTTTATTTTTGTCTAAAAAATTTTTTAAAATTTCCATAAAGCTTATTTAAATTAGTAAATTAAAATATTTTGAATAATTACTTTTGTCCCTATTCCCTCTTTACTTTCAATCTTCATATCAAGCCCATAATCTTTTACCAAATCTTTTATGATTGCAAGGCCAAGGCCTGTGCCTGAAGTTTCTTTTTCTGCATTTTCTCCACGGAAAAATCTTTCACTAACTTTTTTAAGATCTTTCTCTTTGATGCCTATCCCTGTGTCAGAGATTACGAATCTTAAATTCTTTTTAAATTTTCTCTTATATTCTTCAATAGAAATTTCTACTTTTCCTACATTTGTAAATTTAAGACCATTAGAAATAAGATTGTTAAAAATCCTCTCCAAATGAAGTGGATTTATTTTTATTTTGGATCTATAAGAGGACTTTATTTTTATATTTAAAAATACTTCTACATTTGGAGATTTACTTACTGACAAATTTTCTACTACTTTTTCTAAAATTTCTTTTGCTTTTTGGATTTCGACTTCATCTGCTTCTACTTCTGTATACTTTATCCTAGCTTCAAATAAAAGATCATCTATAAGGCTAGTGATGGTTTTTATTTCAGAGAGTATTGTTTCTGTTCCTTTTTTAAAATTTATTAAAAACTTTTCTCTATTTTCTATATTATTATCTTGATTATTTTTTTCTTCTTTGTCTATTTTTTCCATTAATATTTCTCCATGCATATTCATTATAGATAAAGGTGTACGTAATTCATGAGATACATTTTCTGCAAATTTCTTTTGTACAGAAGAAAGGTATTCAATAGGCGTTAGCATCTTCTTTACAAATCTGTCAAAAAAAATAATAGATAAAATAAAAATTATTATGTCAGAAGCTATAAGTAAAAATACCGTCTGATCTCTAAAATCTGAAAAAAGCTTATCTGAATTTATATACCCAGCAATATCTGTGTTTTTAAATATTGGAGAAATTTGATAAATAATATCGAGAGTTAAAAGTTTATAAACTACATAAGAAAAACTTGATAATACAAAAAAAACAAATACAGAAGCTATCAAATCAAGCTTTAATCTTGTAGAAGTAAAAAGATTGTCCTTATGATTTTTAAATTTCATTTCTTTAATCTAATATTAATTTGTAGCCCGCATTTCTAATCGTTTCAATTCTACCTGCAAATTTATTTTCTAACAATTTATTTCTTAAATTATGAACGTGCACATCTACAAATCTACTACTTGGCTTTTCTGACTCTTTCCAAATCTTTTCTAAAATAAAATCTTTATTAACAGACCTATTTTCTTGATTTAATAAAATTTCAAAAATACTAGCTTCTTTATTTGTTAAAGAAATAGTTTTTTTGGAATCTTCTAAAAAGATTTCAGAGCTATGAACATCAAAAACGAAATTATCTTTCTTTTTTTCTTTTCTACTTTTATTATCCTCTTCTGATTCATTTTCCTCTGAGACAATTCTTGAGCTACCGGACTTGGGAATTTCATTTCTAAGAATATTTCTTCTATAAAGTGAATGGATACGAGCAATGAGCTCTTTTACATTAAATGGCTTTACTATATAATCATCTGCTCCAGCGGCTAAACCAAAAATCTTATCATCAACTGTATCTTTTGCAGTTAAAATAATTATTCCACTTTCGACTTTCATATTTTTTATCTCACGAAGCACTTCTATACCATCTTTCAAAGGCATCATCCTGTCTAGGATTATCACGTCATACTCTTCATTTTTCTTTTTGAGATCTTTAACTTTTGATAGCCCTTGTACGCCATTAAAGGCCACCTCTACTGTAAAGCCGTTTTCATCTAGGTAAATTCTAATTGCCTCATTTAATTTTACATTGTCTTCAACTACTAGTATTTTCATTAATACATTATAGCAAATTTAAGGAATAAAAAAATGACTAAGTTAAAAACTTAACTTAGTCATAAATTCATTATTCTTCAACATCACTTCCAAATTCGCCTTTAAAATTTGTAAGTGCCTCTACGATAGAGCCCATATCTCCGAGCATTATTTTTGAAATACCGTGCCAAGATTCTTTTATTCTGTGGTCTGTGATTCTGTCTTGTGGAAAATTGTATGTCCTTATTTTTTCACTTCTATCTCCTGTGCCCACCTGCTCTCTTTTTGCATCTACATGCTCTTTATTAAATTTTTCTTTTTCCATTTGATCAAGCTTTGCTTGAAGCATTTCCATGGCTCGCTCACGATTTTTAAGCTGGCTTCTTTCCATTGTACATTTCACTGCTATTCCTGTAGGTTTATGAATTAGTCGGACCGCAGTCTCCACTTTATTTACATTTTGCCCTCCTGCACCTCCTGATCTACTTGTTTCCATTTCTATATCTGCTGGATTAATTGTACTATTTTTTATTTTTCTGATCGGCATCACAGACACCACCACAGTCGAAGTGTGGACTCTGCCATTTTTTTCTGTATCTGGGATTCTCTGTACACGATGCACTCCCATTTCAAATTTAAAATTGTCCCAAGCTGTAGCTCCTTTTATTTCAAAAGAAACGTCTTTGTATCCGCCAACGTCTGAGACACTGTCATCAAGCTTTTCAAAACTATTTTTATTCTTCGCAGCGAAATTTTGATACATTAGAGCAAGCTCTGCAGCAAATAAAGATGATTCATCTCCTCCTGCTCCTGCTGCAATTTCTAAAATCATCGCTTTTGGCTTTTCTTCTTCAACTTTATCTTTATCTAAAATCTCACTCATCTCTTTCCAAAGATTTTCTTTTTGCGCTAAAACATTTTTTAATTCGTCTTCTGCTATCTCTTTCATTTCTTCGTCACCCAAAAGAAAATTCGCCTCTTCTTCTTTTTTTAAGAGTTCTTCATACGTGGGGTAAGTGTATTTTGTCTTATCATTATTTTTAAAGTCTTCTTCTGTGTAGGCCATAAATTTATATTATGATTATAACTTATTTATATAAAATAAAAACACTCTCAAAACTTTAGAGAATGTTTTTATTTTTTAAGCTAAGCTTTTTTTGCTGCTTTCTTTACTGCTGTTGCTGCAACTTTCTTCTTAAATCTATCCACTCTTCCTGCTGTATCTAGAACTTTATCTTGTCCTGTATAAAAAGGATGGCAAGCTGAACAAATTTCAACATTTATTTCTTTTTGTGTTGAACCTACAGTATATTTTGCGCCACAAGCACAAGTCATTACTGCATCATCAAAATATTCTCCATGAATGTCTTTTTTCATAAATTTTAGTGTATTTACTTTAGTCTTCAAATATTATCATAATTTGAAGAATAAATCAAACTATATCCTAAATTCTATCACATCACCATCTTTTACAAGATAATCTTTTCCTTCTGTGCGGACTAACCCTTTCTCTTTTGCGGCTTTGTATCCTCCACAATCTAACAGGTCCTTACAAGCTACAACTTCTGCACGGATAAATTTATTTTGAAAATCTGTATGTATTGCAGCAGCTGCGACTGGCGCTGTACTATTCTTTTTAATTGTCCAACCACGAGTCTCATCTTCCCCTGTTGTAAAATAAGTTTCTAACCCGAGCATTTTGTATCCTTCATGAATTAGATTTTTAATACCGTCATCATTTACTCCATTTGCTATCTCGCTCCTCATTAATTCTTTTTCTTCTCCTTCAAAATCTTTTAATTCATCTTCAACTTTCGCATCAATAAGACAATAATTAAAATTGTTATCTTTAAAATATTTTAATAATTCTTGAAATCTCGCATCATTCACTTCATCAAGATTTTTGGCACCTGATTTTTTATTAAGCGCATACATTATCGGCTTCATTGTAATCAAGTGTAAATCTCGAACAAGCTTTATCTCTTCTTCATCAAGCTTTTTATCTTCCAAGATTCTATTTGCAAGTTTATCAGCTTCTAGATATTCTTTTATTTTTAATATTGCTCCTTTAAATTTAATAGCTACCTTATCTCCCTTTTTTACATCTTTTTCTATTGTCTCAAGTCTTTTATTTACTGTAGCAAGATCAGCTAGGCCTAATTCTAAATTTATAATTTGAATATCAAGATATGGATCTATTCTATTTTCTACGTGAATCTGTTTATCATCTTCAAAAATTCTTACAACTTCTAAAATAGCATCTGTATCTCGAATATGTTGGAGAAATTTATTTCCGAGCCCAGCGCCTTCCGATGCACCTTTTACAAGTCCAGCAATGTCTACAAATTCTACAATTGCAGGAACTGTCTTTTTGCTAACACTCATTTTTGAAAGTGAGTAAAGCCTGTCATCTGGTACCTCTACAATGCCCACAGAGGGATCTATTGTGCAGAATGGGTAGTTTTCAGCAGGCACACTATTTTTTGTTAGTGCGTTAAAGAGTGTTGATTTGCCAACATTTGGCAGTCCGACTATTCCGATAGAAAGTGACATGATTATCTTGTAATTGTTTGTTGAACGCCTGCTTTTGCAGCCACTTCTTGAAGCTCTGCTTGATACTTTTTCATTATTTCAAAAGAAGCATACATTTCTGGCTTTCCAGCTTTGACTAATTCTTGTGTTTCTTTTGCTATCTTCTCAAAAAGTTTTGGATCTACTTCCACTAATTTTTGAATCATTTCCTTTTGATCTGCTGGAAGATTACGAGTCGCATATTTTGCTGCTTGTTTTGTAAAAAATTGTTTTATTCCCATATATTTTATTTTAAATTAAAAAAATAATTTTTTGATTTTTATTATTTTATTATTCTATTATTGATTTGTAGAAGATGCGGCCGCTCCATTTAATTTATCTTCTATTATTTTTTGTATATCTTTTGCTGATAATGAAAGATTTTTAATTTCTTCTCCATTCATATAGACAGTCGGAGTGTGGTCAAGCTCAAGCTTTGTAGCTTCTATTAAAGCTCTATTTACTGTATCTTTTGTAACGTCACTATCTCTATCTGCGATAAATTTTGGCATGTCGAGACCAATGTTTTTGGCATATTCTTCGATTTTTGCTTTTGCATCCAATGCTTCACCCCAATCTTCTTGATTCCCAAAAAGCAAATCATGCATCTCCCAAAATTTTCCTTGTTCTTTTGCTGCTTCAGAAGAATATGCTGAGAGAAGAGCATTTTTATGAATTGATACTAACGGGAAATGTTTATATGTTAATGATAATGTAGTAGATCCATACTTACCATTAATATAATTAAAAACCTCTGGAAAAACTTTAGCGAATATAGAACAAGCAGGACATTGAAAATCAGAATACTCTACCAATTTTATTTTTGCATTAGGATCTCCTTTTGTGTATCTTGCATCGCCTACTTTTGTGACGACTTCGGCACTATTTTTATTTTGTTTACTTAAAATAAAATTTAATCCGAAAAGTAATACTACTATTACTAAAAGTGATATCACTACTACCTTCAAACTATTTGAACCTTTTTTATTTCCATGGGAATGTGTGACAATATTAGACATAATCTTATTTTTAATTTATTTATATAAATAATATGACAAAAGTATATCATAAAATGAGATTTCAATCTTGTTATCTATCTGGAGGAATTTCGTAATAATTTACAAGAAAATCAACTAGGTTAAAAAATGAATCTTTAAGGGTTTTAGAAGCGTATTCTGCTCCTTTTGGGTATGTTTGATAGAGAAAAATTATATATCTTGGCTTTGTGGCTGGGAAATATCCAAAAAATGAGTGAAGATATCTATCGTCATAATATTTTCCATTTTCTCCGTTTACCATCTGAGCTGTACCTGTTTTTGCAGCAATAGTATATTTTGGATTCTTTGCTTTCATACCCTCATCAACTACCTTTATAAGCATATTTGTAATCTTTAGACTTGTGGAAGCATTATCAAAAACTTGTATCGGATCATCTAATGCGATTTCTTTTATAGTGCCATCATTATAGCTAACACTTTTTACAATATGAGGCGTTATTAGCTTACCTCCATTTCCTAAAGTCGCTAAAGCTCTGACGGTCTGAATTGGAGTTACGGCTATACCTTGACCAAATCCTGCCGTCACAGAATCAACTAATATGTGCGTATCAAGATTACCTGTTAACCCAGAAGCTTCATTTGGTAAATCTATACCTGTGTAATCACCTAATCCATATTTTTTAAAATATTCACTAAGTTTATCTTCTCCCATTTTTTGTACAAGGAAAGCAATGCCGACATTTAAAGATTGGGAGAGAATCTGTTGAATAGGAGTATTTGCACCTCTCGCTTTTTTATCATAATTAGAAACTTTGAATCCGTTTAATAACAATGTCCCCGCGTCATAATAAGTAGTGTTTTGATTAACTGTATTTGAATCGAGAGCCGCAGCCATTGTGAGAGGTTTGATAATAGACCCCATCTCATATACTCCAGAAATTAAATCATTATTGTAATAATATACATCGTCTACATCTTTGTAATTATTAGGGTCGTATGATGGGAGCTCTTCCATGCCGACTATAGATCCATTATTTATATCCATAATTATCCCTCCAATTTTATCTGAATTCCATTTTACTTTTGTGTCGAGTAATACTTTATGTAAATTTCTTTCTACATTTGGATCAAGAGTAAGATTTATATCGCCTTGAGTATTATTTATCTGATCTCTCAGAGAATCTTCAGACAATTTAGTTTTTGAACTTAAATCAGAAAATACTTCTGCAAAGAAATTAGAATTAGTGGTCGCCTCTTTTTGTAAAATATCATTATAATATTTCTCTACACCATAAAGACCAACTCTTTTATCGTTAGAATATCCTACAAATCCAAACACTTTGGCCGCGGTATCTTTTTCAAAATAAACTCTACTTTTTTTCCTATTTACTATTACTCCTCTGATTTTTATAGCAATAATACTATTTGCTATATCTTCATTTACATTTGTCGCAACAACCTCAAAAGAAGAATCTGGTTTGTTTATCTTTGTAATAAATGAATTTAAATCTATTAAGCTGCTTGAGTTATTGGTCGAGGTGGCAGAGGTAGATGATGTGGAAGCTGTTATTACTCCATTATTCTTTTTAAAAATATCTGAGAGTTTTATATAAATCTCATTTTGATAAGAAGGCTTATCTTGTACATTTTTAATTTTAGAATCAAAATTATTCTGAATAGTTTTTGGATCAATAGCTATACTATATTCATTTGTCATTTGTACTGCTGTAATAAAATTTCCACTTTTGTCTGTAAAATTTATAGACCCACGATTAAAATTGTCACCAGTGGTAAAAAAATATTGATCTTCTCCTTGCCCTTTATATTCTTTACCATGTAAAATTTGTAAATAAAAAAGCCTTAATATGATTAAGGAAAAAAGTGAGAAAATTATAAATATAAAAAAATTTATTCTTCTTCTGGAGTTTTGCATCGCTATATTATAATACAGAATTAATTAGAATGGTTTTCATAAAGAAAAGAAAGGTTGGCAGCCGCATCTTTTCTTGAAACAAAAAAATTATCTTTACTTTCTACATAACCATTTAAAAGTGCGTATTCTTTTGTCAGGCTTGATACAGAAGCGTTGTATGTTTTGTTTATTTTTGCTATAGAAAAATTTGTGTTATTTATTTCCGCTAAAGATTCTTTTTTGTTAATAATATTAAAAATTATAGAAATGACTGTCACTATATAAAGAGTAGAAATAATAATTAAAATAAATAGCATCGCGTGTATAGTGTGCATTTTTAAAGAAATTTTTGGGCTACTTGTAGAGAAATCTTTAAAATTATGCAAAAACAGCTTGTTGCCGTGAAGTCTTTCTTTATTTATTTGTGATGAGACTATTTGCATAATTATTTTTAGATTTTTTCTATTACTCTTAACTTCGCGCTTCGTGATCTGACATTACTTTTTATTTCTTCTCTACTTGGCTCTAAAAAATCTTTTTTATTTTCAAATTTAACTAATTTTAATATTTCCTTATTTGCTTTTACAAATTTTTTTAAAACTCTATCTTCTCCGGAGTGAAAAGTTATAATACTAGCTCTGCCTTTTTCTTTTAAAACTTTTTCTAGGGCGAGTAAAAGGTCTCCTTCTGCTCCTATTTCGTCATTTGTGGCGATACGTATAGCTTGGAATGTCTTTGTGGCAAAATGAGTCTTTGAGTGTTTATAATTCACAGGGACCGATTTTGAAATGATGTCGACTAATTGAAAAGTAGTTTTGATTTCTTTTCCACGTCTCGCCTCAATAATATTCCTAGCGATCCTTTTTGCGTATCTCTCATCACTGTAATAATAAATAATATCTGCGAGAGTTTCTTCTTGCCAATTATTTACTATGTATTCTGCAGTAAGATCTCCTTTCACTATTGGATTTTTGAGAGTCATGAGTAGTGGCTCATCTCTTTGAAATGAAAACCCTCTACCAGAATCATCTATTTCCTGTGAAGAGACTCCGAGATCTGCGACAAGCCCATCAATTTTTTTTATTTTTAGATTTTCTAATATTTTTTCTAAATTTCTAAAATTATCATTAATAAAAAATATTTCAGGGCGTTCTTTGGCTTTTAAATTTTTATTTAAAAACTTTTCAGCATCATCTAGAGCATCTTTATCAAGATCAATACAAATAAGAGTCCCGCTGTGCCCAATTTTTTTTGCAATAGAGAGAGAGTGCCCTGCTCTATTTACTGTGGCGTCGACTACAATATTTTTTTGTTTCAGATCTAAACTGTCTATACTTTCATTTAACAATACAGGAATATGCATAAGATTATTCTAAAATACTCCAATATCTGAAAGCTTGGAAGCTACAGAATCAGCGCTTTTATTATTTTCTTTTGAATATTTCTCCCATTCTTCCTCACTCCAAATTTCCACTCTTGAATGCATTCCAACAAGCACTGCTTTCTTTTTAATATTTGCAAAATTTTTAAGGGGTTCTGTGATCAAGATTCTTCCCACAGAATCCAGATCTCCTTCGAAAGCATTCGAGAGCATAAAGCGAGTAAAGCTTCTTGTATCTTTATTTGTGAAAGATAATTCAGAAAGTTTTTCTGCTATTTTTTGCCATTCTTTTAAACTAAATACAAAGAGCGACTTATCGAGGCCGCTAGTCACAACAACTTTTTTTCCAAGAAGAACTCTCCATTTCGCTGGAATTGAAATTCTTTTTTTGTCATCGAGTTGATGTATATAATGGCCGATAAGCATAATTTTTATTGAAAAATTTATTTTTTAAATAAATTTAATTCACTAGCGCGACATCTCCCACAATGCCCCACCTCTTCCCATTATATACCACTTCAAATTTTTAAACAAGAAAAAACAGCCCGAAGGCTGTGGAAAAGATAAAATCCTTTAAAATCAAGATAAACTAGAAACAAAATCAACTTCTTCGCTCACTTCTAGAATAAGGATATATGATAATCCTTTCTTTTTGTCAGCAATGATGTTGCTTTCCCAGATTCCCGAATAAGTTTTTATTTTTTGATTAAATTTTAAATCAAAAAATAAAACTTCATTTTTATTCTTGTGGTTTTTATTAAATGAAATAGATTCTTCTGGTTTAAAAATAATATTGATTAATTCAAAATCGTCTTTACCGGTTTCTGTCACATTAAAGCCTACACAAGATGGGAAACCTTCTTCAGATAAAATTAAATGTGCGTGAAAAAGAATATTTTCTTTTCTCAAATTTTCATGAGATCTTCTCCCGACAATAAGGTATTTTCTTGTCATTTCTAAAAATTTAAAAGGTTGGCTAAATGAAAGTACATTGATCAGACAATATTACATGAAAATCAAAAATAAGTCAATTTTTTACTTCTTTTCTTTTACAAGTGGAAACATAATAGTCTCTCGGACTGGAAGCCCTGATAAAAATGAAAATAATCTATCACCAAAACCAAATCCACATGTTGGAGGCATGCCATGCTCTAACATTTCTACAAATTCATAATCAGGCATCATCGCTTCTTCATCTCCTGCATCTAAAAGCTTCTGTTGAATTTCAAAATTTTCTCTTTGGATAATTGGATTATTTAATTCAGAATATCCATTTCCTATTTCGCTTCCCGCGAGTATTGGCTGAAATCTTTGGGCTGTCTTGCCGTCATCATTTGGCTTTGCAAGAGGCACGATTATTAGTGGAGGATTAATAACAAAAGCAGGACCAGCGATATTTTTACGACAATATTTCCAAAGACTATCTAAAAGCCTTTCTCTATTCGTACCTTCATACTTCACTTCAAGCTCTTCAAGCTTCTTTTTTATTTGTTCATCTGTACTTCCCCAAATGTCTATTTCTGTTTGCTTTTTAATTTCATCTGCGTAATCTATTTCTTCCCATTCATTATCAAGATCAAATTCTATGCCTTTCATTTCAAATTTTGTTTTTCCAAAAACTTCAAGCGCGATTTTTCTATAAAGCTCTTTGACAAGAGTCATACCACCTTTATAATCTGTATAAGGCATGTAAAATTCACAATTTGTAAATTCTTGAAGATGCTCTGGGGAAGATCCTTCATTGCGATAAGCTCTACCGATCTCGTATGTCCCTGCATATCCTGCAGCCATTAATCTTTTTTGCCAAAGCTCACCGATACAGATTCTTAAATAAACATCCATGTCATAATCATTGTGATGAGTCTTGAATGGTCTTGCTTCTGCGCCACCAGTCGTTGATTCAAGAGTTGGAGTCTCTACTTCAAGCATACCTTTGTTATCTAAAAATTCACGAATTACTCTCCAAAACTTTGCTTTTTTATAAAATAGCTCACGTATATCTTTGTCTGTCAGAATATCAAGATATCTCAATCTCATTTTTAATTCCTCATTTTCAAGTCCATGATATTTGTCTGGAAGTGGAAGAAGTGATTTGGTTAAGATTTTTATTTCTTTAACTAAAATACTTTTTTGCCCAGATTTACTTAAAAATCTTTCGCCTACCACTTCTACGAAATCACCAATGTCTAAATATTCATTATAAAAATCAAAAGGAGCTTGTCCTGATTCTGGATTTTTAATAATAGCTTGAACTTTGCTTTCCTCGTTTAATTCTGAAGATCCATCAAATAGATCAAAGAAAATTAAATTACCTTGTCCACGAGAGCTCATTATACGACCAGCTAAAATAATCTTCTCTCCAGATTCTTTTTCAAAATCTGCAAGGAAACTTTTAATAGAAGTGTTGCGATCGGAGTGTGCGGTGAATGGATTAAATCCAGCTTCTTTTAACTTTGCTAATTTCTTTAATCTTTCTTCTTTTAGTTCTAAAATTGAGGTCATAAAATATTTAAAATAATTATAGATATTATAATGCATTTTTCAATAAAATCAAAAGTTTGACAATGTACTTGATTTTGATAGTATAAATGAAGTATCGAACATTAAATAACATTTAAACTTTTCAAAATGCCAACACAAAGTCAACTAAGAAAGAACAGGCTAGTGGAAAATACATTTCCACAAACACGTAGAATTGATGATCCAGCATACAAAAAACCTTCTGAAGCAAAATTTAAATTACAAGAATTCAAAGAAGGAGATATTGTAGAATATATACAGGTTGGTAACAAGAAAATAATAACCAAAGTTTTAAAAGTTAAGCCCGATGGTAAATTAATTCTTGATACCAAAAAAGGGTCTGGAAAGCCTGGAAATCTATGTAAAAATGTATGTGTAAAACCACACAGGGTAAAGAAAGTTTAAAATCTTTTTTTATTCAAAAATCCCCTCGCTAACGCGAAGGGATTTTTTCTTTATTAATATTTTTAAATACTAATCAACTTTTTCAATTTTATATTCTGCTATACCTTTTGGAGTTATGAAAGAAACTTTTTCTCCTGCATGCTTTCCTAAAAGCGCATTTCCTAGTGGTGATTCATTTGAAACCTTTCCATTTAATAAATCAACTTCTTCGGAACCAACAATAGTAAAAGTATTTACTTCATTATTTTCTAATTTTTTTACAATAACTACAGATCCTACTCCGATACCATTTGCTGTATGATGAGCTTCTGCGATTACAGCATTTTGTAAAATGTTTTCTAATTCAGCAATTCTGGCTTCACATCTAGCTTGGTCTTCACGAGCTTGAGAATACTCAGCATTTTCAGCAAGATCTCCAAGAGATTTAGCCCACTCTATAGCGGTAGCGATTTCTTTTCTCCTTACTGTTTTTAAATTATTAAGCTCTAATTCAAGCTCTTCTTTTTTTTCCTTTGTTAAATATTCTTTTACTTCTTTTGCCATAAGTTTTGTTTAAATTAATGAATAAATAATAGCACATTTTATCTTTTTTTGAAATAGGAAAGTTTATTTAATATATTTATCTTTATTTTGAGAAATGTATTCGAGTACTGGTCTTATAGCGGCTACTGCTCCAGAAGAATCACCAATATTTCCATTTTCCATAATGAC
>JAUPLJ010000036.1 GCA_030837425.1 Patescibacteria group bacterium | reverse complement strand
TGGTTTATATGGCTAATGGATTCCATAAAAGATAAAAAAATTGATTTCTTTTAATTTTTGGTTAGTTGATAATAACACTGCGATATTGCAGTGTTTTTCTTTTATTTCATATTTTTGTGAATAATATACTTGTCTTACTTTTTTTAATGATATAATTTAATCATGATTATTTTAGTCAAATAGTCTTTACATTATTTAAAATATAATTAATTTATTATGAAAAAATATATTGGCGTTATCTCAGGAATTATACTGGCTTTATCTATGGGTATTGCTTATGCACAAATCACTGGCGGGGGTGCACAAGTAACTTGTATTAGATACAATCCAGATGGAAGCTGTGCTCAGAGAGCTGTCTCAGGAAATATTCAAGTTGGGGGAGGAAGTGGAGGAGTTGGACCTGGTGCTAATAATGGAGCTCCGAATACTTCTGGCGGAATGGGAGGATCTCCTGCCTATCAACAAGGAGGAGCTGGTCCAAGACAACAGCAAACGGCGGATCTCTCATTCATTTCTAACCTTTTAGCTCAATTTGGTGGAATAATTGCTATGCTTCCAAAAATATTACTTGGGGTAGCTGTAGTTTTATTCTTTTGGTATCTTATTAAATATTTTATTATTGATGCTGATAAAGATGGGGAAGCTAGAAGTAAAGCTGTAAAAGGTATGGGTCTTGCCCTAGCTGGAATATTTGTAATGGTCACACTTTGGGGAATCATTGCATTCTTTGGAAACGCTCTTGATATAAATCCAAATGCACAAGTCAACGCTCCTCAACTTCCTAGATAGTCGAAATATTGTAAAGATTTTTAGACAAACAAAAACACTTATTAATTTAAGTGTTTTTGTTTTTTTATTATCATGCTATAATTTTTATAATTAAATTTATGGTAGAAAGCTTTGACAGCATAGGGAATAAATTAATAGACCAAGCTCTTAATCCAGCTATTTATTTATTATCCGCTCTGGCTTTTGTTTGGTTTTTGTATGGGGTTGTTATGTTTATATTGGCAAGAGTAAATGGGGAAGAAGAGGGGATTAAGAAAGGAAAGCAGCATATGCTTTGGGGGCTTATTGGTTTAGCGATTATGTTTTCTGCTGGCTCTATTTATAAAATCATCACCAGCTTTTTTGAATAATTAAATCTTTAAATATTATGAAAGAAAAAATGCAAGAAAAAAATGATTTAATGCAAGAAGTAATTGCTTTTTTGAAAAGTAGAGGGTTTGTTTTCCCATCAAGCGAGATCTATGGAGGAATGAATGGAGTTTATGATTATGGCCATTATGGATTTCTTTTAATTCAAAATATAAAAAATGCCTGGATGAAAAGTATGATTCAAGAAAGAGAAGATGTAGTCTCTCTTGACTCAGGGATTTTCATGCATCCGCTTACATGGAAAGCCTCAGGCCATGTAGATACTTTTAATGATCCTCAAGTAGATTGTAAAAATTGTAAAGCGAGATTTCGTGCGGATCATATACTTGAAAGCTTTGAGATAAATGCTGATAAGCAAAGTTTAGAATTTATAAATTCTGAATTAGATAAATTGCGAGATGAGAAAAAATTAGTTTGTCCTGCTTGTGGTAAAGCAGAGCTCACCATCGCGAAAGTATTTTCTTTGATGGTAAAAAGTAATCTTGGATCACCAACGGATGCATTATCAGAAGAAAATGTTGTTTATTTGAGGCCAGAGACTTGTGGAGGGATTTATCTTGAATACAAAAATACACTCGACTCACTTCACCCAAAGATCCCTTTTGGTATAGCTCAAATCGGTAAGGCATTTCGAAATGAAATTGTAACAAAGCAGTTTATATTTCGTACTCGTGAATTTGAACAAATGGAAATGCAGTATTTTTTTAATCCAAAGAGTGACGAGGGAAATGCTACAGAAAAATATTTTAATGAATGGAAAGAGTATAGATGGAGTTTTTATTTAGAATATGGAATTAAAAAAGAAAATATAAAATGGTACAAACATGAAAAGCTTGCTCATTATGCGAGCGATGCCTACGATGTAGAGTATAAATACAATATGCTCGGAGGAGAATTTAAAGAGCTTGAAGGAGTTCATGCAAGAGGCGATTGGGATCTTTCTCAACATTCAAAATTTTCAGGTAAAGATCTTTCATATTTTGATGAAGCGACGAAAGAAAGATTTATTCCTCACATTGTAGAGACTTCAGTCGGAGTTGCTCGCATGATGCTTGCTTTTATTGATAATGCATACACAAAGGAAGTTGTAAAAGATGGAGAAGAGAGAATCGTTCTTAAACTCGACAAAAGACTTTCACCAGTCAAAGTCGCAATACTTCCACTAATGAAAAAAGAAGAGCTTAGTAATCCAGCGAAAAATATTTGGAAAGATTTATCAAAAAAATATTTTTGTGAATTTGATATGACAGGAAGCATTGGAAAAAGATACAGAAGACAAGATGAGATAGGTACTCCATATTGCTTAACTTTTGACTATGATAGCTTGAATGATGAATCAGTGACAGTTCGTGACCGCGATACAATGACACAAGAAAGAGTAAAGATAGCAGATCTCAAAAAGTATTTAGAAGACAAATTAGGGTTTTAAAAAATAAAGAATTTGCAAAATTTGCTTAAATATAGTATATTTTGTCAATCATTATATTAGCATTATAAAAAAAATATGGCTCAAGACAAATTAATAAAGCTAGTCCACAAAGAATCAGGAGAAGCTTACTACACAAGAAAAAATAAAAAACAAGTAACTAGAAAGCTTGCTTTTAAAAAGTACTCTAAAAAGCTTAGAAAGCATGTTGAATTTAAAGAGTCTAAAAAGTAATTTGAAATAATTTATAAAAATATGTTGTCACTTAATTTTGAAAAAAGAACAAAAGGGGAAGAAAAAGAAGGAATGCTTAAAGCCGTTTATTATGGTGAAAAAGAAAAATCTACTCCAATATTCGTAGACGCTATCGCTTTTGGAAAAGTTTATAAAGAAGCAGGGGAATCCTCAGTTATCGCACTTAATGGAGAGAAAAAAGTCCAGGCTATGGTCCAAGATGTTTCTTATGATCCAGTAAAGAACACACCTATTCATGTTGATTTTTATACTATTGAAAAAGGAGCAAGTATCGATGCTAGTGTACCTCTTGAATTTGTAGGAGTATCTGAGGCTGTCAAAAGTCTCGGAGCTACTTTATCAAAAGTACTTCATGAAGTTGAAGTTGAAGGAGATGCTACAAAATTACCTCACAGTATCTCAGTTGACCTATCACTTTTAAGTACATTAGATTCTATTATTAAAGTAAAAGATCTTGTACTTCCAGCAGGAGTAAAGCTTTATCACATGGATGGAGAAGAAGTGGTTGCAGCTGTCTCTATTGCTAAAGAAGAAGATCTTTCAGCACCAATAGAAGCCGACATCTCATCTATTGAAGTCGCAGAAAAAGGAAAGAAAGAAGAAGCCCCAGCAGAATCAGAAGAATAATTATAATAAATTAAAAAACGCGAGATACAATCTCGCGTTTTTTAACAAAGTTAACTTTATTATTTTTATAAAAGTTTTATGTTAAAATGAGTATATATGAAAAGTAAGGCTCAATTTGGGAGACGTTTTTTATTCTCTTTTTTTATTTTTCTGATTTTGATTACATTTTCGAGAATATATATATCTTCCGCTCAAAGTGTTGATCAAGCTAGAGCCGCCCTTCAAAATGAGTTAAAAATTTTAGAGCAACAAATAGCCGATCAGCAAAAAATAATCGCAAAGACTCAAGCACAAGGAGCAACTTTATCTCGTGATATTTCTGTACTTCAAGCAAAAATAAATGAAAAGCAATTAGAGATTAGAAAAATAGATGGCAACATTACTGTTTTGAGTAGTAAGATTTTAGATAAAAATATAGAGCTTGTAAATCTAAATACAACTTTAGAAAGACAAAAAAAAGCATTGTCAGGGTCTCTAAGAAACATGGCTAAATTTGATGGGTCTAATAATTTTGTTACTTTTATTTTAACCGATAAATCATTATCTGAATTTTTTGAAGATGTAAATAAATTAGGAGATTTACAAAACGCTATTAATAGTAATGTAAGTAAAATAAAAAATACTACTAACCAAGTCAATCAGGTCAAATCTGACCTTGAAGACAATAAAGATTCTCAAGTTGCTTTAAAGAATCAACAAAAGATACAACAAAATCAAATCTCTGCTACACAAAGTCAAAAAAATATTCTTTTAAAAGAGACGAAAGGACAAGAAAGTTTATACAAAAAACAATTAGCAGACAAACAGGCACAAGCAACAAAAATTAGAGCTGCTCTATTTAAATTTGCTGGAGGTAGCACCGCTGCTATTTCTTTTGGAGATGCTCTTAATTATGCAAAATCTGCTGAAGTACAAACTGGTGTACCAGCTGCACTCGTCCTTGCTATTTTGACTCAAGAGTCTTCACTTGGGGCAAATGTTGGAAAATGTTATCTATCTGACACATCTACTGGCGCTGGATACAATATAAATTCCGGTACAAAATATCCTAATGTAATGAAAGCGAGCCGGGATGTTCCAATCTTTTTAGAAATTACCTCTAGTCTCGGTATGGACCCTCTCAAGACAGTCGTCTCTTGTCCAATACCCTCTGCTGGGGGCTATGGAGGAGCTATGGGCCCTGCTCAATTTATACCTTCTACATGGAAAGGGGTAGCAAAATCTATCAGTGTATCCAATCCTTGGAATGCACATGACGCTATATTTGCCTCTTCGAGATTTCTTGCAGACCTTGGTGCTGGCAGCTCTTATCTCTCACAAATTAAAGCAGCCTGTAGATATTATGGTACAGGAGGAAGTAATTGTTCTTATGGAAGATCAGTTATGTCTAAACTCTCAGGAATACAATCAAATATAGATTATTTGACTCAATATGGCAGGTAATTAGACCTTTTGAAATACTCTTGCTAATTACATGAAAATTTGATAAGATATATAAACTTTTAAACAATTATTATGACAATTACACAAAATAATATGGATATAGAAAATCTAAAGATTGAATATATGGCAAAAGCTGGAGTAGCTTATGGTTATTCAAAAACTCGCAGAAATCCATCAACTAAAGGATTTATTCATGGTACACAAAATGGTATTGATATTATCGATTTAAATAAAACTAAAGAGCAAATCAAAGAAGCTATTGTTTTCTTAAATAGTGTTAAAGCCCAAGGAAAGAAAATTCTTTTTGTTGGTGAGAAACCAGAAATAATTCAGATTGTAAAAGAGATGGCTCTTTCTATTGGTGAGCCTTATGTTACAAATAGATTTATCGGTGGAGCTATTACAAATTTTCCACAAATCAAAAAAAGAATTGAGAAACTTCACAAAATGATTGAAGAAAGAGATTCAGGAGAATGGACAAAATTTACAAAGAAAGAGCAACTTTTATTACAAAGAGAGCTAGAGAAATTGGATAAAAATTTTGGTGGACTTGGAGCTATGACAAATCTTCCAGGAGCTGTAGTTGTTGTAGATTCAAGACACGAAGAGATCCCGGTCAAAGAAGCAGCTATCTCTCATATTCCTGTTGTATC
>JAUPLJ010000008.1 GCA_030837425.1 Patescibacteria group bacterium | reverse complement strand
CTATCTCCTGGGACTCCGATTAATCTTTTAATAAAAAATTGTCCGTCGTAATCGTCATTTTTTACATGTCTAAATACTATGACATCACCACGCTTTAATTTATTTACATCAAAAGATAATTTATCAATAATTAAAAGCTCACCACTTTCAAGAGTTGGAAGCATTGATCCTCCATCAACCAAGAATGGTTGAATAATAAAACCCTGAATAATTTTGACTATTATCAGTATAGATACTATTAGAAGTAAAAGTTTACCAGGAGATTCTTCTTTTTCTAAAATATTCCAAGTGATAAGGTTTCTTTTTATAGATTTTGAAAACATTGCTGCAAAAAGAGAAATAATAAAGAATAAAATTATTATTGAAAGCAAAAGCCCATAAGGATTGCCAACAGAGTCTTTAATAAAATTTTGAAAGATATCACCAAATGAGTTAGTCATAATTTAAGTTAGCAGAATTATAACACAATGAAGAGCTGCTCCGCAAATTTTCTATTTTTTGTTATAATGTCTTTAATAATTAAAAGATATTATGAAATTTTTACTTTTCCCACTTGGAAATTTTGGAGAAAAATATGAACACACAAGGCACAATGCTGGTAGATTTGTCTATAATAAATTAAAAGAAAAGAAATTACTTTCAGAATTTTTAGATAATAAAGAAAATATTTTAGAAGTTTTTGTACCAAAGACTTTTATGAATGAATCAGGTGAATCTTTAAAAGATTATATTAAGAATAAAAATATAGAAAAAGAAAATGTAATCATTATCTATGATGATAAAGATCTAGAAATCGGAGAAATAAGAATCGCGCGAGACAGGGGAGACGGAGGACACAATGGAATAAAAAATATAATAGAAAATCTAGTCACAAAGGATTTTTATAGAATAAGAGTCGGTATTGCGCCAGCGGGAACTGGAAAGAATGGCCTGGTTCCTCCACATGGAGACATAGTACAAAAATATGTACTTGGAAATCTGACAGAAGAAGAAAAAAATATTTTGAGTAGCGAAGAAGTTTTAAACAAAGTCACAAATTTTATATTTAAAATAATAAATGAGAAATAAAAAAAAGAAGATACTTAGTATCCTCTTTGTCAATCTAAAGATTTTTTTCTCGAGCTTCTTTTTCTTTAGCTTTTATTTCTAGAATTTTTTCAACCGCTTCGAACATTTCTTTAGGTAGATTTCTAAGGTCTATATGACCTGAAGGGTACAATACTAAAGTTACACTCTCATGCTTTTCTAATGAAAAAAGATTTTTTAAAATTACATCTTCAAAAAATTTCTTTTCATTATCTGAAGCAGAAAGCAATCTTTGCAATCTGTTACATTCAGAGGGAATTTGAAAAACTTCCAAGTCTTCTGTTTGCATATTCTTAAAGTTTAGTTTTAAATTTATTTAAAGAGCCTGACTAATAAATAACAAAATACGCTTGATTTGTCAAGCGTATTTGTGTTTAATTTTTAATTATATTATTTATTTAATTTCAAAGTCATTTTTTCTTCACCTCCATCAAATAATGATATTTCAAATTTATAAATTTTACCAAGTGACAATTCTTGCTTCATTTTTTCCTCACTCTCAAAATCTGAAATATGAAGCAGTCCAGCGACACCTTCTTCAATAGATACAAGAGCTCCGTGTTTGTTGAATCTTATGATTACTCCATCCACAGAATCTCCTTTCTTATATTTCTTTGCTGCAGCCATCCAAGGATTTTCTTTTAATTTCTTCATTGATAGAGAGATCTTGTCATCTTTGATTTCTATCACTTCTACTTTGATTGTATCTCCAACCTTTGCATAATCTTTTGTATTTTCTACAAGGCCCCAATCGATCTCACTTTTGTGGATTAGTCCCTCGATCTCATTATCAATCTTTACAAAGATCCCAAAATCTACGACACCGGTGACAACTCCTTCAAGTTGATCACCAATATTATATTTAGAAACAATTTTTGTAATAGCTTTAGTATCCTTCTTACTATCGTCTTTCTTTGTTTTCTTTGATTCTTCACCAGATGCATTTTCTGTAGATTCGGTGAAAATAAGTTTTCCTTCTTTTGGAATTGCTGCAATTACAGAAACTGGAATTCTTTTACCAATCAATTTCTTTAATTCATTTAAGATTTGATCCTTACTTCCATCTGTTACTTTAGGATAATTTTCTCCTTTTAATTGTGAAGAAGGTAGGAATCCATTAATTCCATTCCATTCCATGATAAGTCCTCCTTTGTTTGCTTCTTTCACAACAATAGAAATTACTTTTCTTTCTTTTAATATACTCTCTGCCTCACTCCAAATCAATGCATGCTTTGCCTCACGCAATGAAAGGTCAACATATCCATCTTTGTTTTCTCTTAAAATAATTTTTGAAGTTATAGCATCTCCAATATTTATTTTTTTAATTAAATCACGAGTATTTATGTATTCGCTACCGTAGATTATTCCAGTTCCCACTGGTCCAAGATCTACATAGACGGCAGTAGGAGTGATCGCCACTACTGTACCATCTACTATATCTTCCTCATTAATAGGAGTAATAGTATCTAAAATCATTTTTGTGTAGTCATCAAGACCCACATTATTTGTAGTATTTTTTTCTGTCATATTTTTAATTTTATCTGTGTCAAAAATATAAATATCTATTTATAGAATATACATTATTTATTTTTGGTCTAATCAGATAGACAGATACTATAGCACAAAAGGGAATTTTTACAAAACAAAAGCTATTCTTAATTTTTAGAATAGCTTCAAGTTGAAAATAAGCTTTAATAAAATTAATCTTTAATTAAATTTTCTCATAGATCTTAATTTTTAGTTTAAAAAATATGTGCAGACCATCATCGGTATGCAATTAAATTCTGTCTTATTTAACTATATTATTATATCATTTAAAAAGATTTCACAAAATAAAAAACCACCAACTAAATAGTTGATGGCTTTATCTGTATCTTTTGATTCGCAGAAGAGTTTATTCTGTCAAAAGATTTTCGGGCTACAGATAACCCTTAATCAGTTCGGGGGCTCTAATCATGGTTAAAAATTTGGTTAAAAGATCGGTTTATAATCTATGTTTAAGATTATACTAATATCATAGCATACAGATATATATTTGTCAAGTTTTTTAGATAAAAAATAGGGGATTTTTATCTATATAACAAAAATACCCTTATAAATTAAGGGTATTTTTATAGATTTATAATTTTTATTATTAATCTTCTCCGAGATCATCATCTGAAGCTTCTTCTTTTGCTGGAGCAAAATCAAGACCACCGCTTTCAAGATTTTTTCTAATTTGCTTTTCAAGATCTTTAGATATTTTATGATTTTCTCTTAAGAATGTCCTAGAAGCATCATATCCTCTTCCTAGCTTTTCTTCTCCAAAGCTATATGAAGTACCACTTTTTGTGACTAATTTAAATTTTTCTCCAAGTGCGAGAAGCTCTCCTTCTTTTGAAATACCTTCGCCATACATAATATCGAATTCTGTAGATTTAAATGGAGCCGCAACTTTATTTTTTACAACTTTCACTTTTGTTCTTGCACCAAGTACTTCTTCTCCTTTTTTAATCTGTGCTGTCTTTCTAATATCAAGACGAACAGATGCGTAGAATTTTAATGCTTTTCCTCCTGGAGTTGTTTCTGGATTACCAAACATAATCCCAATTTGCATTCTGATCTGATTAATGAAAATAATAACAGTTTTTGATTTGTGAGCTATTGCTGTGAGCTTTCTTAAGGCTTGGCTCATAAGGCGAGCTTGTCTTCCAACATGAGCTTGAGACATATCTCCTTCAATTTCTGCTTGTGGAGTAAGCGCTGCTACAGAGTCGATTACTAGCACATCTATTTTTCCGCTTCGGACAAGAGTTTCTGCAATATCGAGTGCTTGCTCTCCATTGTCTGGTTGAGAAATTAGAAGATCGTTGATCTTTATTCCAAGCTTTCTTGCATATTCTGGATCCATTGCATGCTCTGCATCTATGAATGCACATGTTCCACCCATTTTTTGTGCTTCTGCTATCACATGAAGTGTGAGAGTTGTCTTTCCTGAAGATTCTGGCCCAAAGATTTCAATTATCCTTCCTCTTGGGAGCCCTCCGACTCCTAGAGCAAAATCAAGACCAATTGATCCGGTTGGTACACTTCCAACATCAACCTTTGGGGTATCACCAAGCTTCATAATAGCTCCTTCACCAAATTTATTTTGTATTTCTTTTAAGAGCTCATCAGAATTTACCTTTTTTCCTTCTTCTCTAACTCCTACAGTTTTTTTTGCCTTTACTACTTTTTTTTTGAAAGCCATATTTTTTTATTAATTATCTTTTGTATAGCAAAATTATAGCACACTAACTCTGGTCTAGATTTATTTTATTTTTAATGTCTAATTTATTCTTTTCCAACCTGCATGGTCTGCTGTTTTGTTTTTCCATATTTATCTACAGCATCTATTACTATTAAGGTATAAGGTGCTTTTATTATTATTTCTTCTTTAAAGTCTCCTTTTTGGTCTATATTTATTTCTTTCCCATTAATTTTAATAGTTTTTGCATTTTGGACGTTACCAGTGATTATGTAAGTGTCGCTCTTTATTATTTGCCCAGGTACAGGAGAATAAATTTTTATTCTCGGACCAGATATAAAATTAAATATTCTACTAGAAAAATAAATTATTATCACAACAAAAAGAGCAATAAAAAACCATTTTCCAATTTTTTCTAAAAAAGATTTTTTATACATAAACTTCTCCATTAACTAACTTCTTCTTTTTTGTTATAGTCGTCTTTATTATGATTTTCCATTTCTACTAGTTCTTTTTCTATTCTTTCTACCTCGCTCTCATTATTTTTACCAAAGAGTACCTCACGATGCCTCCCACTTGCTGCTGGACCTATCACTCCATACATTTCAAGATCATTCATTATACGAGCAGATTTATTATATCCCCAACGGAAAGCTGTCTGGAGTGCGCTCGTCGAAGCTTTACCTGTCGAGATGACATAATCTCTTGCTGACATATAATCTTCATCATCAGTTGGTTCTTCTGTTGCACTTCTATTACTATTTTCTTCCATTTCTTTATATCCGCTTGATGGAGATGAAGAGATTTTTATTTTTTCTATACTAATATTGTCTGGAATAAAGTCCTCATAAATTTTCTTTATATTATTTATTACATTTTTTATTTCTTCTATAGATACAAAAGGAGCTTGGACACGAGTAATAGTTGATCCATTCATATAAAGCATATCTCCATTTCCTAAAAGATCTTCAGCTCCTGCTTGATCAAGAATTGTGCGGGAATCTATTTGAGAAGTAGTCTTCAGAGCAATTCTTGAAGGAATATTTGCTTTGATTGTCCCGGTGATAACTTTTACATCCGGCCTTTGTGTGGTTAGGATTAAATGTATTCCTGCAGCACGAGCTTTTTGAGAAAGTGAAGTTATGATAGGAGTGATCTCTTTTGGGTAAGAAAGCATAAAGTCGTTAAACTCATCGAAAACTATCACAATGAAAGGCATTTTTGGCGGTAGACCAGTGACAACTTCTCCTTCTTCATTTCTCTTTCTTGCCTTTTCAAGAGCAGGGTTGAATATTTTCTTATTGTAATCAATAAGATTAGGCAATCCGTATTCTCCAAGCACATCATATCTTCTTTCCATTTCTTGAGCGGCCCAATTGAGACATTTGATCGCGGTCTTTGCATCTTTAATTATAGGGGTATAAAGATGAGGAAGAGCACTGTAAGAAGTAAATTCAACTCTTTTTGGATCAAGAATTATGAGTTTTAGATCACTAGGTGAATTTTTATAAAGTAAAGAAATGATTAAGTTGTGTAGTGTCACAGATTTACCAGCACCAGTCGCTCCAGCGACAAGAAGATGTGGCATTTTTGTAAGATCTGAAATCACAGGTCTACCTATGATATCTTTTCCAATTATTATAGTTAGATTTGATCCATTTTGAAATTCTTCAAGCTCTACTATACTTCGGAGTCCAAGAATAGTTTTCTTTTCATTTGGAATTTCAATACCAACAAATGGCCTTCCTGGAATCGGAGCCTCGATATGCATATTTGTTGCTGACAACGCCATCTGAAGATTATCTTTTAATCCTAAAATTTTGCGAACATTTACTCCTTGAGCTGGCTTTAAAGTAAATTGTGTGACAGACGGTCCAACAGTGACTTCTCCCATTTCAACTGGAATACTAAATTGATCAAGAACTTTTTGGATCATATTCATTTTAGATTTTGAATCTCCAGCGGAAGATTTTCCAGAATCTGAATTTAATAATGTGATGTCTGGCGGTATAAATTTACCTTCCAAAATTATTGGTTTGGATTCTTCTTTTATACTTTTTTGTCTTTCTTCTTCTGATTTTGATTTTGCTCTGATCAGCTCGCTTGCTTCTATGCCAGCTTTTACTCTTTCAAAATTTTCATGTGCTGAAATATCTCCATATTCTTCTTCCGAATCTTTTTTAGTCAATTTTTCCATCAATTCATCATGAAGCTTGCTACTGTTTTCTTCTTGATAAGAATTCATAGCAAAGCTTTCCTTCCCATCATCATAAAATAAAAATTTAAAGAAAGACACAATAAGGCCCCAGATCTTTTTAAAAATTGTTTTAATTAAATTAAAAGTTCTAAGAAAAATATTTTTTGAGACTTTACCTGATTTTTCTAGTAGGAGGTTGTTGGTCTCTTTTAATTTATCTACTCTTTCTTGGCTAAGTCTAGGCCTATCTTCATAAATAAATATGAATGATATAAGAGCTACAGCTAGAGAAATCACAGCCGGGATAATATTTCCAAAATTATCAGATAAAAATTTATACAAATAATCTCCGATCATTCCTGAATTTGAAATATGGATGGAGGCAGACAGGGAGTTGATAGATATTAATAATATAAACATTGCAATAAAAAACATTACACTCAGATCTCTTTTTTTATTATTCCAAAAGACATAGCCGCTTACTAAAAAGATTATAAAGAATAAATAAGAGGTCCAGCCGAGTACAAAATGCAATCCATTAAAAATGGCATTACCAATTTTTCCACCAAACTTTATAGAAGAGAAAAAGAAAAAAGCTCCCAGAAAGAAAAAAATCACAGACCAGATACCATCTTTCATGGCTGTCTTATCTTTTTTAACAAAATCTTTTTTATCCTTATCGTAATTCCTTTCTGGGTATTTTTGTTCTTCTTTTTTAGCCATAAAATTTAGTATCTATATAATAGGGAATTATATCACGCTAATATTAACTGTGGATATCTTTTTAAATTAAAAGACAAAATACTAATTTATAGAGGAATGACAGCTATTATAAACGACAACATTTAAAGACTATAAACGACATAATATTCAATATGCTTTCATAAAAGACAATATTATCTTTTAAAATAATAAAACCTATTCGTCATTCATCTTAATTAAATATGGCTCTATTCGACACTAAAAAATAAGTTTCTTATACTCCCTTAATAAAAGACAATATATAAAAGCCAATTATATTTTGATATAATTTTACAAAAATATTATGAATTAATTTTTAATTTTGAAAACCTTGATATTTTTATAAAAAAGGTATAGTATCAAGTAAATTAATAAGAAGTTGAATTAAACAAACTTATGGAAAAAAGAGAAAATAGTAGTAAAGAAAATTACAATTTACTTGTAGCCAAAAAGACAGAAAAGATCGTCACTGCTATTTATCTCATCTCTCAATTTTTACCTGAGAGCGAAAATATAAAACAAGACATCAGAAAAGAAGCAAATCTTCTTTTAAAAAATATTAATGCTATTGCATATATTGATGATAAAAATTTTCAAGAATCTTCAAAAAATATTTTTGTATTATACAAGCTTTGTCTTGATAACGTCTCTCTATTAATATCTTATTTATTTATTGCAAGAGACTCAAATTTAATTTCAAGAATGAATATTGAGATTGTGATCGATGGACTACGTATGCTTGAAAATATTTTGATTAAAAAACAATTTTCTTTTGGAGAAATAAACATGTTAATTCAAGAAGAAAATGTTTTGAGAGAGATTATGTTTGATGCTCGTGAAGGATTAAAAAATTTAAACACATCATATGATGCGATAACAGAAAGAAATAAATATTTAGAAACATCAAGCAATACTAATAATGAAAGTGTGACGAAGAAAAATCTAAATGCTTATCAAGATATGATTCAAAAAGAAGAGGATAATAATTTTATAAACGACAATTATAAAAGACAAGATGAAATAATAAAAGACATTTCACCTTTTATTCCAAATATAAAAGTATTTAAAGCAAAAGAAGAACCTGTTGTAAAAGAAAAAAATAATATCACAGTAAAAACTTTTACTCAAAAAAGTGAAGTAAAATCAAGTGTGAAACCGAGAAAGTCAGAAAATAGAAAACAAAATAGAAGAGAGCAGATAATCTCATTATTCACAAAAGGAGTTGAAATTTCAATACATGATATCTCAAAAAAAGTTGTCGGCTGCTCTATAAAAACTTTACAAAGAGAGCTCAATACTTTAGTTTCTAATAAAAAAATAGACAAGATAGGTGATAAAAGATGGAGTAAATATATATTACTATAGTATATATAGCGCTTAACAATCTTAACAATACAGACATATAGACATTGCCTTATTTTGAATAACTTCTTTATTTATGATATATTTACAAGCAGACGAACTCTTTCTGGTAGGAGAGCGTCCTCTGGTATTTGAGGTACATTTATAAGTTAATTATAGGTATCACAAAAAGACTAGATTGAACGTTGGCAATAGAATATAGGCACAGATTAGAAAAAATTATTAGTTATTAATAGCTTAAATATTAACCCTAATAAGTGTTTATCTTCGATCGCATTTTTTTGTTTTTACGAAATGGAAAAATTAAAACAGCGAATCGATCTCGTCAAAGTTTAAAAATATTTTGCTTGTCGAAAGCATAAAGAAATATTTTGAAACTCGATCTCTATAAGATCAAACAAAAAATTATAAAAATTATGAATTTCAAATTAAAGACAGCAGTTATCACTGCTATCTCAATGGGCGCTTTGGTTGTAGCTTCTGCTCAAACAACACCATCATGCTTTCAATTCACACAGAATATGAAGCTTGGTAGTTCTGGAGCTCAAGTTCTACAACTTCAGAAATCTCTAAACTCAATGGGCTTCACTATTGCAACAGCAGGAGTAGGTTCAGCGGGAATGGAGACATCATACTTCGGCGGTCTTACAAAACAAGCCGTTATGAAGTATCAAGCAGCAAATGGCGTTATCAATACTGGTAATGTATTTGGCTTAACACGTGCTGCACTTAATGCATCATGTGCACCAGGAACAGGAACAGGAAATGGTAATGGAAATGGTACAGGATCTACATCAGGACCTCTATCAGTTTCTCTTTCATCAATGCAACCAAACACAGTTCTTGTGTCTGGATCAGCAAGAGCAAAGCTAGCTGACCTTACATTCTCAGGATCTGGATCAGTTGTTAGTGTAAAATTGATGAGAACAGGAGTTTCAAATAACTCAACCTTATCAAATGTATATCTATACGATGCAGCAACAGGAGCAAGACTTACTGATGCAGCTTCAGTTTTAACAGATGGTACAATTACATTCAATAGCTCTATGGGTATCTTCTCAGCACCTAGAACAGTTTCTGTTCTAGCAGATATTGCTGGAAGTACTTCTGGACAATCAGTTGGAGTATCTCTAATTGGTTATACAGCTTATGGTTCTGCAGCAGCTATAGTATCTGGAGTAAATGGTCCAAATCTTTCAATCTCTTCAGCTACTTTAGCCTCAGCAAGTTTTGGAAGTGTAACTCCTTCAAATACATCAATTAATGCAGGATCATCAGGATCAACTGTCTGGTCATCAGCACTTAATGTTGGTACTAGAGCAGTAAAGCTTTCATCTATGACATTCAAGATGATTGGCTCAGCTCCTATGGATGCTTTAGCTAATGTAAAGCTTTATGTAGATGGAACACAATTTGCAAATGCATCAGCATTCGCTGCTAATGGATATGTAACATTCTATTCAATGTCTCCTTTATCACTTACAACAGGATCTCATACATTTGATGTAAGAGCCGACATTGTAAAAGGATCAAGTAGATCATTCTATGTAACTCTTGAAAATGCGGGAGATATTGCATTAGAAGACTCACAATTAACTGGTGCAAATGTTACAGTGACCTTAACAGGATCACCAAGTACATTCCCAGCAAGTGCGGGAACAATTACAATCAGTGGAGGTTCATTAACAATTTCACAAAATTCAGCATTTACTACTTCATCAGTAGTAGGTGGTTCAACATCACAAACTCTTGGATCATTTAAATTCTATGCTTATGGTGAAGATGTTAAAGTTCAATATCTAGTATTGAATGTAGCTTCAACTTCAGCTGTTACCCCATCAAATACAGCTAAACTTAACAATGTTACAGTTTATGTAAATGGTGGAGCTGTATCTTCAGGAATACAAGCAACTCTAGGAGCTAACAACACAATTAGCTTAGGATCAAACTTGATTATCCCTGCAGGATCTTCAGCAATTGTTGAAGTTAAAGGTGATCTAGTAAATGAAAATAGCGCAAACGTCACCGCAGGTGGTTTCAAAGCTTCTGTTGTATCTTCAGGATCAACAGCGCAAGGACAATATTCATTTAATACAATCACTGTCCCAGCAGCAACAGGACAAACTGTATCAGTAAATAGTGGAAATGTATCATTCGGTGCTACATCAGGATTCACAGCAGCTAATATCTCTAAGAATCAAAATGGTGTAAAAATCGGATCATTCTCATTACAAGCAGGATCAGCAGAAGCTATCAACGTTACAAACATTAACGTTATTCTAGGTGGAACTGCTACTCCAGCAACAAATTATACAAACCTAAGAATTACAGATGGTTCACAAACTGTTGTTCCAGCTACAGGATCAAATAATTTCTCAGTAAATTATGATGTTCTAGCAGGACAAACAAAGACCATCGAAGTATGGGTTGATACTCTTGAAATTACAAATAGTTCAACAACTATTGCTTCTTCTACTGTAACTTACAGAGGAAGAGTTTCAGGGGTAACAGCTACTGTTTCAGCAACTGCTCCTACAATGACAGCAGCATCTGCTTCAGTAGGAACTCCTACATTGGTAAGTGGTTCAACACTATCAGCTAGAGTTCTTGTTGGTGGTAAATCAATAAACTCAGTAGCTACATACAATGTAGTTTCAACAAATGGTTCAGCAACAATTAAAGATCTTGCATTCACTGTATCAGGATCACAAGCAGGAACAGTAGAATCATTGACAATTGGAAACGTAACAGCTAGTGTCATCGGGACAACTGCAAACTTCTATGGTATTAATTTAGCAGTGTCATCAGGACCTTCTGGATTAGATATCCCAGTAACAGTTAAATATGCTCCAGTTACAGCAGCTAATCAAGGTGGTATCTCTTCAGGAGCAACATCTTCTTTGACATTAAGCTCTATGACTTATACAGCAGGTGGAACTGAAACTACAGTTACTCCTTCTGTAGCAGCAAATACTATGACTTTAACAGCTTCTGTACCTACACTTTCTGTGAACAGTACTCAAGCTACAGGTCTAATTATTGGAGCTGAAAACAAAGTTGGAGAATATACAGTTACAGCTGATGCAGCTGGTCAAATTAGAGTTGCTACAACAACATTTACTTTGACTTCATCAGGTATTTCTACTTCCACATATTCTGGAGCTAGAATTGCAGATGGAAATACAACAGTATCTGGATCATCTTGTTCAGTATCTAGTACAACTGTAACTTGTGCCCTAGGAAATTATGTATTATCAGCAGGTCAATCAAAGACATTCAGTTTGTTTGCAACAGTTAGTGGTACAGCGCAATCTTCTGTAACAATATCTGTATCTTCAGCTCTTTCAGCTGCAGGATTCAACTGGGATGATAATACTGGTGGATCAGCACTTAGCGGTTCATCAATCTACAATTTCCCAACAAATTCTTATTCAATTAGACAATAATCTGCGCTTAATTCTATAAATATTTTGTCTTGAACAATGATTAGAATGATGAAATGAAAGACTGTGATGAAAATTCATAGTTAATCAGTAAATCAAATGAATCATAGTTCAGAAAAATATTTTGTGAAAGAATAATTAATTTATTCTCGAGCAGAAAAGTATTCGAATTGATCGAGTAACCACAAAACCCCCTTAACAGGGGGTTTTGTTTTGTTTATAAAGATTGTATTTATTGCTATAATGTATTTAATAATATAGATACAATAATGAAATCTAATCTGCAAAAATTTTTAATACTGGGCGTTTTTATTTTCGTTTTCTCATTTTATTATTCTTATTCTCAAGATGTCTCCACTTTACAAAATCAGATAAACGATAGAAGTGCTCAGATTAAAAAGCTTCAAGCTGAAATCGATGCTTATACAAATCAAGTGGCTGGTACAGAGGCTGATGCTAAGACTTTGAAATCCGCAATAGCTAATCTAGAAGGACAAAAGAAAGCTCTTTTAAATCAAATAACTTTAATTAATTTTAAAATTCAAGACACAGAGCAAAATATTGGAACAACGGTTAATAATATTAACGAAAATCAAACTCAAATAGAGAAAAATAAAGTATCTCTTTCAAAATCTTTATCAGAAATGAGAATGAATGAAGATAATAATACATTTTTGGTTAGTTTTTTAGGAGGTGGGGGAAAAACTTTAAGCTCAGTATTAGATCAGACATTTCGTCTTCAAAAGTTGAATGATTCTATAAATAAAAAAGTAGCTGAAATAAATAAACAAATAGATAATCTAAATACTAATAAAAATATTTATGAAAAACAAAAGACAAATCTTTCCAATCTTTCAAAAGATTTAAGTAGTCAAAAGACTTTAGTTGTACAAAATCAGCAATCTAAAAACGCTTTATTAACAGAAACAAAAAATAAAGAAAAAAATTATTTAAAGCTTATAGCTGAGAGAAAGAAAAAAGTGACAGATCTAGAAGATGAAATAAACAGCTTTGAATCAAAAATAAAATATATTTTAGACAAATCTAAACTTCCAGCTGCTGGATCGTCTCCATTTAGATGGCCACTTTCAAAAATTATAATTACTCAAAATTTTGGTAATACAAGCTTTGCTAGATCGGGAGCATACAATGGAAACGGACATAATGGAATAGATTTTGGTGTGCCTATTGGAGCACCTCTTTATGCAATAGGCGATGGAGTAGTGGTTGGTACTGGGAATACTGACATAGCATGCCCTAGAGCTTCTTATGGAAAATGGGTTTTGATTAAGCATGATAATGGAATCAGTTCACTTTATGGACATATGTCTATTATTGGTGTATCTCCAGGGCAGACAGTAAAAGCAGGAGAGCAGATTGGTCTTACAGGATATACCGGATATGCCACTGGGCCACATCTTCATCTTACTTTAATAGTAAGTGATGCGACTCGTATTTTTGGTCCAACAGAGTATAAAAGTAGGACTTGTGGGACATATTTGGTGATGCCATATGCCCCTTTAAATGCCTATTTAAATCCAATGGATTATTTACCAAAAAGATAGTAGCCAATTCCTTGCATTATTTTTTCCTTTATGATAAGATACGGAAACCTAAATATGTTAAATAAATTCAAGCAAAAAAGTTAAGCAGCTTCTAGAAGTTATTTTAGTCGCCGCTTAAAAGCGGTTTTTATTTTCAAAAATTTAGGTACGTAACATTGTCAACAGAATCCTATAGTATTACAAATTTGATATCCCAATATTTGGGG
>JAUPLJ010000007.1 GCA_030837425.1 Patescibacteria group bacterium | reverse complement strand
AATACAGAAAAAGGAAAAAAATTATCTGATTTAGTAAAACTGGAATTAGAGAAATATAAAACAAAATGGTCTTTAAAAAAGAAAAAAGAATCAATCGGTTTGGATGAATATGGACTTCCTAAAACAATAGAAAAAATTAAAGAACCAGCAGTTAAAGATAAAGATGGAAAGATTATAAAAGACGCAGTTATGGAAAAAGTCGAGCTTGTATATGCAAGAGATCTAGCAGAATCAAAACCTATTCCAATGAATGAGAGAGAAGATGATGCTAAAAAAAATATAGAATCTATACAAAGAAAAATGTCTAAACCACAAGTATTTGCTATTATTCGTACCGTCTATGTGGCTGAGTCAGGAAAAGAATTAGGAAGCAGAATACCTATAGTTATGGGATTTATGAAGCCATTTAATGAGGATGGATTTAATACTTTGAGACCAAGTAACGTGACAGATCCATTTGACTTTAATTGGGAAAACACATTTAAAAGATTAATACCATGGAGAAAAGAGAACATGTATGATGATCTTAAAGACAGAGACGGACTTTTCAGTTTTAATAAAGGTTCTCTAAATAAGAAGAAGAGTGATAAAGAGAAACACATGTTTGATATTATGTTTTTTAATTCTCCAAATATAAATAGAAAATTAGTCTCAACTTTTTGGAATGTGTTATTTCATCCATTTAGTTCGACAATAGGATTAGACGGAATTGCTTTAAATGTGGAAGAATTGGCGACTCTTTATCACTTCCCAGGTGAAGTGGCAGCGACTCCATCATTACCAAGAATTGACTCAGTTAAATCCTCATCTCCTTCAAATCTCCCTATAGAAAGATAATTATTCAGAACCCATCCTTAATCCTTCCCTAAATATTTAGGGAAGGAGACCTCCTCGCAGAGCGAGGAGGAGGTAGGGTTTTTAAAAAAAATTTTAATTTTCTCTTTTAGTTTTTTATGATATTATAGAAATACTTAATATGGGATCATCTGATGATTTTAAAAACTTTTTAATAATACAAAAAATAGAAGAAGACAACGAAGAAAGGACATTTCTTCAGTCTCTTTTAGAAAAGAAGCTCATAATTCTAGCTTCTGTTTTTGCTCTTTTTGTAATTATTTTTTTATATAAAGTTTTTTTTACAAGGCTTGATCTAAATAATATTAAAGATAAGAATTATCTATTTCAGATAAATAATGGAGTCAGTGTAAGTAAGGTAGCAGAAGATCTAAAAAATCAAGGGGTTATAAAATCTGTTTTTGCTTTTAAATTTTATTTAAAACTTTTTGGTAGCGCAGGTAATGCTCAAGCTGGCATTTACAAATTAAATCAAAAAGACACTCTGGTCTCTCTCGCAAATAAAATTAAAAATGCTGATTATGCTATACCGCCTGTACGAATAACAATCATAGAGGGTGCAAAAAATGGAGACGTTGCAAATATTATAAGTAAAGCATTTTTAGAAAATAAAGATTATGTAAACAACCCAGCAAATTTTGATCCTGCATATATTTATTCTGCTTTATCTTCTTCTAATTCTTTTATTTTTCCTGACACATATCTTTTTCTTCCAAACACTTCTTTAGATGAAATTATTTCTGATATGCAAGATAATTTTTATTTAAATCTAAAAAATTTATTTATTAATTTAAGCACAGAAAATAATAATTCAAGTAGTACAGCAAAAATATATTCTTTAAATATGACACCTTTAAAAATATCTGATTTTTTTAAGGAAGATAATAAAAGTGTGAATCTTGATAAAAGATTAACAATAATAAATCAAATAGGGACTACTACTGTGACAATAAGAAACATCGTCACAATGGCAAGTTATCTGGAAGGAGAAGCAAACAATGAGAAAGATATGAGAATTGTGGCTGGAGTACTTTGGACAAGATTAAAGCTTAATTATCCTTTACAGATAGACGCAGCTACAAGCACATATAAGACAAAAGGCTTCACAAAAAACCCTATCAATAATCCTGGAATGGTGGCTTTGAGATCAGCAATAGATTCTATTAACACAGGAAATATTTACTACATAACAGGCAATGATGGAAATATGTATTATGCAAAAGATTACGAGACTCATCTAAAAAACATAAATAGATATTTAAGAAAGTAAATTTTCTCTCATGCTATAATCAACAAATAAAATTATTATGAAAGTACACAATTTAGCATTCGTAGACGTAGAGACTACAGGGACAAATTATGATAAACATGAGATCATAGAGCTTGCTCTTATAGTCGTCAGACAAGTTGAAAGAGAAGGTAAAGGCCCATCTATAGAAGTTATAGGCGAATATGAGTGGAAAATAAAGCCAGAGCGTATAGAAGACGCTGATGAGCAAGCTCTTAGAATAAATGGATACAATGAGACAGATTGGATGTTTGCTTCATCATTAAAAAATGTCTTAGAAGAATTTAATAAGAAGGCTGAGGGGTGTACTTTTGTTTCCCATAATCTTGTTTTTGATTACAGTTTCGTAGCTAAAGCTTATGAAAAGACAGGTGTTGAAAATAATATGCATTATGGTAAGCTCGATACCATCTCAATCGCTTTTGCTCGTCTTTACGATGCACCACAAGCAGACAAATTTTCTTTAAAGTTTTTATGTGAACTTTTGAAAGTCGAAAATACAAAAGCACATACAGCTCTTGCTGACACGAGAGCATTAGTCGAAGTATATAAAAAATTAATGAGAGCGAGTTAAAATGCGGAAAAATAATTTTAAAAATAAAAAAGTGTTTGTTGGAATGTCTGGAGGAGTAGATTCTTCTGTTTCAGCATTACTTTTAAAGAGTCAAGGATATGATGTGACAGGAGTATTTATAAAAGTCTGGCAGCCAGATTTTATTGAATGCACTTGGAAAGAAGATAGACAAGATGCGATGAGAGTTTGCTCTGAGCTAGAAATTCCTTTTATCACACTAGACCTTGAAAAAGAATACAAAAAAGGAGTGATTGATTATATGATCAAAGAATACAAATCAGGAAGAACTCCAAATCCAGATGTATTTTGTAATAAAGAAGTAAAATTTGGAGCATTTTTGGATTGGGCTTTAAAGAGGGATGCGGACTTCGTAGCGACTGGTCACTATGCGAGAAAAGACTCTAAAAATAAATTTATGAGAGCATTTGATAAATCAAAAGATCAGAGCTATTTCCTTTGGACATTGACCGAGAAGCAACTTAAAAAAATAATCTTTCCACTTCAAGATTTATTAAAAGAAGAAGTTAGAAAAATTGCGGAAGAAAATAATCTTGCCGTCGCAAAGAAAAAAGATTCACAAGGGCTTTGCTTTATTGGGAAAATAGATGTAAAAGATTTCCTAAAAGAATTTATAAAAAGTAAATTAGGAAAAGTTGTTAATTTATCAGATGGAAAAAAAGCTGGAGAGCATGACGGAGCTGTATTTTATACAATTGGAGAGAAAATTTTAGGAGAATATATCGTGAATAAAGATGTAAAGAAAAATATTTTATATATATCTAAAGAAAAACCAATTTATAAAGAAGAAAGTAAAACAGAGATTATTTTAGAAAATGTAAATTTTGGAAGTAAAATTAAAAAAGGTGAGACTTATAATCTTGCCGAAAGATATCATGCAAAAGAGACCAAAGTAAAAATTATTTCTATAAAAGAGATAAAGACTAAAAAAGAATTAGCTGTTAAATTTGAATTAGTAAATAAAAATGAAAGCTTTGTGTACACTTCTGGGCAATCTCTTGTTTTTTATAAAGAAGAATATCTTGTTGGTGGAGGAATAATGAAATAGAGATATTATTCATGCTATAATTAATGCATTACTAGCTATTATTTTATTAGTTTGCTTGCGTTAGTAATAATTAATTTTAATAATAAATATGAAATCTTATTTAGCAGAACTTATTGGCACCGCTTTACTTATAATTGGTGGTTGTGGAGCAGCAATCTTTGCTGGAGGCTCCCTTGGTGTACTTGGTATCGCTTTAGCATTTGGCTTGAGTCTTACTGTGGTGGCAATTCTTATTGGTGGTATTTCTGGAGCACATGTAAATCCAGCTGTTACTATCGCGCTCGCATTATCAGGAAAATTCCCTTGGAATAAAGTATTAGGATATATTGTTGCCCAAGTAGTAGGAGCTATTGTCGGAGCATTAATTCTTTTTACAGTTGTTTCAAATGTCACAAACAGCTCTTTATTGATTAATTCTGGATTTGGTACAAATGTACTAAGTGGAGGAGTCTCAACTATTGCTGGTGCTATTATAGAAATTGTGATGACAATGGTACTTTGTTTAGTAGTTCTTGCTACAACAAGATCATCATGGTCACAATCTGCTACTCCTGTCGCAATTGGTATTGCTTTATTTATTGCAAATATAGTTGCTATTCCTTTAACAGGAGCATCTATCAATCCTGCAAGAAGCATTGGTCCAGCCCTTGTTTCTGGACAGAATATTGGATCATTATGGTTATTCATTATCGCTCCAATCTTTGGCGCAGTACTTGCATATTTCATTCATGCGTTTATTTTTGGAAGAGAGCATGTTCATCACGAATCTAAGTAAAATAATATCTATCTCTATAAAAACACTCTAGCAATAGGGTGTTTTTTATTATTAACAGTAGAATTAGGAATTTTATTGCAATTTTTCCTAGCATATGATATATTATTTGCAATATTGACGAGATGATTATCTTCTATCCAGTTAGGTTGAGTTTTGTGGGTGACTCAAGTCAATAATAATTTCGAAATTATTATTAGTTAAATATAGAAATGTTAAATAAAAAATAACCAATTTCATAGCATTTTTTGGCTGTGTTTTGGTCTCTTTGTATCTTATTTTGTATTTAGCATTGCTGTTTTTATTATTGTTTTCATAATTTTCATAATCTATGTCTAAAACAGAAGATATCAACGAAGGTCTTTTGGTAGCAAACTTGCCCAAAAAGACTTTCTCAAAGTTTAAAAAACCATTCATTGAGCTTCCAAATCTCGTGGAAAATCAAATAGCTTCTTTCAAGAAACTTGTAGAAGAAGATCTAGACATCATATTAAAAGAATTAAATCCCATAAACGACTATACCGAAAAGAAATTTGAATTAGAAATCAAATCTTTTGAACTCGGAGATCCAAAATACGACGAAGAATACGCAAAAAATAACAAGCTCACTTACGAAGCTCCTCTACGAGCTACTTTTGTGTTGCATAATAAAATATTAAATACAAAGAAAGAGCAAGAAATCTTCATGGCTTCATTTCCAGTAATGACTGTGCACGGCACATTTATTGTGAATGGGGTAGAAAGAGTAATTATTCCACAGCTTGCAAGAAGTGCAGGAGAGTTTTTTGATTTTGAAGAAATCAGTGGAAAAAAATATTTTTCTGCAAAAATTGTTCCAAATAGAGGTGCTTGGATAGAATTTTTAACTGACGACGACAATGAAATGTTTGTAAAAATAGATAAAAAGAGAAAATTCTCTGTAATTTCTTTACTTCGTGCCATTGGATATCACACAGATAAGGAGATATCTGCAGCTTTTGAAGGAAAAGATCTTGCTAAAGCCTACATAATGAATATTGTAGAAAAAGATCCAATTAAAACAGCAGACGAAGCTTATATAGATGTTTATAAGAAATTGAGAGATGGAGATCTTGCGACAACAGATAATGCAAAGTCATATATTCTTTCATTGTTTGGAAAAGAAAGATACGATCTTTCACCAATTGGAAGATTAAGATTTAATAAAAGATTCAATTTGTCTTCAGAAGCTAAGGAGATGAAGAGATTGACTCTGTCAAAAGAAGACATAGTACTTGTTATAGCCCACCTTATTGAGCTTAATAATGATCCAGATGCAGTTGGAGATGATATTGATCACTTAGCATCAAGAAGAGTGCGTTTTGTTGGAGAAATGCTTGGAATGAAAATCAAAAAAGGAATGCTACAAGTAAGAAGATATATTCAAGAAAAAATGTCAGTCGTTGACACAGATACAACTCTCCCCGTAGCTGTCATAAATCAAAGACCACTTCAAGCAAGAATAAAAGAATTCTTTACAGTCAATCAACTTTCACATTTAATGAATCAAGAAAATCTTCTTGCTGAAATTGAATCACTCCGTACAGTCTCTGCGCTTGGTCCAGGAGGTCTTTCAAAAGAAAGAGCAGGATTTGAAGTTCGTGATGTGCACACTTCTCACTACGGAAGAGTTTGTCCAATCCATACACCTGACGGAGCAAATGTAGGTCTAATTTTGAGACTAGCAACTTATGCAAAGATTAATGAATTTGGGATTATAGAAACTCCATATGTGAAAGTTAAAAATGGAAAAATTACAAATGAAATTGAGTATTTGAATGCTCTTCAAGAAGAATCTACAATTATTACTCATGCTGTCACTCCATATGATGAAAAAGGAGAGATAATCAATGAATTTGTTGAAGCTAGAAAATTTGGTAATCCAGCAATCGTTACTAAAAAAGAAGTTGAATATATTGACGTTGCTACAAATCAAGCTTATTCTATCGCTACAAGCATGATCCCATTCTTAGAGCATGATGACGCGGTGCGTGCATCTCTCGGATCAAACATGCAAAAACAAGCTCTCCCACTTCTTTTAGCTGAAGCTCCTTATGTATCAACAGGTATGGAAGGTGATTCTGCAAAACATATTGGCAGAGTGGTGCTAGCAGAAGAAGCTGGTGAAGTAAAATATATTGACGCAAGAAAAGTCACTATAAAAAATAAAGAAGGAAAAGATAAAGTTTATAATCTTGTAGATTTTACAAGAACAAATAATTTTACAGCTTTTTATCAAAGACCAATTGTAAATATTGGAGATAAAGTTAAAAAAGGCGATGTTCTTGCTGATTCATCTTCAACAAGAGGAGGACAAATTTCAATCGGACACAACATTCGTGTCGCATTTATGAGTTGGAATGGAGCAAATTATGAAGACGCTATCATCATTTCAGAAAAATTAGTTAGAGAGAAAAAATTCTCATCAATTCATATTGAAGAATTTGTTTGTAGTGTTCGCGATACAAAGCTTGGTCCAGAAATCACAACACACGATATTCCAAATGTTGGTGAAGCTAAATTAAAAAATCTCGATGAAGAAGGCATCATTAGAGTCGGAGCAGATGTGAGAGCAGGAGACATTTTAATTGGTAAAATTACTCCAAAAGGAGAAACAGAGCTTACCCCAGAAGAAAGATTACTTAGAAGTATTTTTGGAGAAAAGATTCGTGATGTAAAAGATACTTCATTAAGATTGGATAATGGAAAGAGAGGGAGAGTTATTGGGATCAAAGTCTTTTCAAGAGAAAAAGGAGATACTTTAGAAAGCGGTGTAATCAAGAGAATTCATATTGAAGTAGCACAACTTCGTGATATTTCAGTTGGAGATAAACTTGCCGGAAGACATGGAAACAAAGGAGTTATTTCAAGAATATTACCAACAGAAGATATGCCATTTACAGAAGACGGAGAACCGATTGATATCATTCTTACTCCACTTGGAGTCCCATCTCGTATGAATCTAGGACAGATTTTAGAAATGCATCTTGGTCTTGCAGCAAAAACACTCGGCTATCAATCTGTAGTACCAGTATTTAATGGAGCAACAGAAATAGAAATTAAAGAAGAATTAGTAAAAGCCGGATTTGATCCATCTGGAACAGTAGATTTGTTTGATGGAAGAACTGGAGATAAATTTGCAGAAAAAGTTGCAATTGGAATAATGTACATGCTCAAATTGCATCACATGGTGGAAGATAAAATCCACGCTAGAAGTATTGGTCCATACTCTCTTATTACTCAACAACCACTCGGAGGTAAATCTCAAAATGGAGGACAGAGATTTGGAGAAATGGAGGTCTGGGCTCTTGAAGGTTATGGTGCGGCTCACACACTTCGTGAAGTATTAACTATTAAGTCTGACGACATAGTAGGTAGATCCGATGCGTTTAACAGTATTATTAAGAATGAAGAAATTAAGGAACCAAATACTCCTGCATCATTAAATGTGCTTTTAAATACTTTAAGAGGTTTATCACTAGACATTATTCCCTTAGTTAAAGAAGAGAAAAAAAGAGGAAGAAAATTATTAGGTGAAGAAAAAGTTATTGAAATTGAAAATTAAAATTTGATTAATAAAAATAATAATAAAAATAAAAATTATGAAAACAATAGACACAACAAATTTTGATGGATTACAATTAAAAATAGCTTCACCTGAAGCAATTCGCTCTTGGAGTTATGGAGAAGTTACAAAGCCAGAAACAATCAACTACCGTACAGGAAGAAGTGAAAGATATGGACTTTTTGATGAAAAAATCTTTGGACCAGAAAAAGATTATGAATGTTATTGTGGAAAATATAGAAGAATTAGATATAAAGATATTATCTGTGAAAAATGTGGAGTTCAAGTAACAAAAGCAATAGTTCGTAGAGAGAGAATGGGCCATATTGAGCTTGCTTCTCCTGTAGCGCATATTTGGTTTTTGAGAAATATTCAATCAAATATTGCTTTGCTTCTTGGTGAGCCAAAAGGTGAAGTTGAAAAAGTTGTTTACTTTGCAAATTATATTATTACAAAAGTAAATAAAGTAGAAAAGGAAGAGATTTTAAAAAATCTTGAAAGTGAATTCAAAGCAAAAATAAAAGCAGCTACAGATGATAAGACGAAAGAAAAATTGAAAGAATTAATGCTTGCAACAAAAAAGGAAATCGAAGAAATCAGAGAGAAAAAAATTCTTGATGAGATAACATATCATAGATATTCAATGAGATACAGTATTGCTTTTGAAGCTCAGATTGGAGCGGAAGCAATCTATAGTATTTTCAAAGACATAAATCTTGATGAATTGGAAAAAGAAATTCTAAAAAGATTAGAAAAAGTTTCTACTATTGAAAAAGAAAAACAAGAAAAAAGACTGTCTCTTGTTAGAGCTTTCAAAAATGCAGGAATTCGTCCAGAATGGATGTTCCTCACAGCTCTTCCAGTTATACCTCCAGGAATTCGTCCTATGGTTGCTCTTGAAGGAGGAAGATACGCAACTAGCGATGTCAATGATCTTTATAGAAGAGTTATAAATAGAAACAACAGACTTCTTAAACTGAAAGAAATTTCAGCACCAGATGTTATTTTAAGAAATGAAAAAAGAATTCTTCAGGAAGCCGTCGACGCTCTTATTGATAATTCAATGAGAAGAGGTCAAGAAGCTACGACTATCGTCGGCCAAAAAAGACAATTAAAATCTCTTTCAGATGGTATAAAATCAAAGTCTGGACTATTTAGACAAAATCTTCTTGGAAAGCGTGTAGATTATTCTGGACGTTCTGTGATTGTTATTGGTCCAGATCTTTCTATTGATGAATGTGGACTTCCAAAACATATGGTTCTTGAATTATTTAGACCATTTGTAATTTCTAAATTGTTAGAAAGGGAATTTACTTTCAACATCAGAGGAGCAAATAAATTAATCGAAGATAGTATTCCAGAAGTTTGGGAAATATTAGAAGAAGTGATTGAAGGAAAATATGTTCTTCTAAACCGTGCCCCAACACTTCACAGACTTGGTATTCAAGCTTTTAAACCAAAAATGATTGAAGGAAATGCTATTCAACTGCATCCTCTTGTCTGTACAGCCTTCAATGCTGACTTCGACGGAGATCAAATGGCGGTTCATCTTCCTCTTGGAGAAGAAGCTCAAAAAGAAGCTAGGACCTTGATGGCGGCAGATAAAAATCTTCTAAAGCCTGGATCAGGAGAGTCAATTGTTAATCCTCGTATGGACATGTTACTTGGATGTTTTTGGCTCACAACAGAAATCCCTGAAGCGAAAGGTGAAGGAAAATATTTTTCATCACCAAATGACGCAATCACTGCAAATGATTTTGGTATTGTAGATTTACGTGCAAAAATTTCAGTTATTCCAACAGCAAAAGAGAAATACAAAAAATATGAAGGAAAAAGATTTGAAACAACAGTTGGCAGACTTCGTTTTAATTCTATTTTACCAGATGATTTTGAGTATATAGATGAACAAGTTGGAGGAAATAGAATGAATCAGATTATTGATAAAGTTATAATGCAATACGGATTTGATATTGCTCCAAAAATTATTGATAAAATAAAAGCATTCGGATTCAAATATGCGACAATCTCAGGTACAACTTGGGGTATTGATGCTGTGAAAGTCCCAGAAGAAAAGACAGGTATTATCGTAAAAGGAAGAGTACAAGAACAAGAAATTAAGAATTTCTTTGAAGAAGGTTTACTCTCAGAAGATGAGAGATATCAAAAGATTATTGAAAATTGGACAACAATCAGAAAAGAAATTGAAAATCTAATGGCCACAAAAGCAATGGATAAATTTGGATCTGTATACAATCTTTTAACTTCAGGAGCCAGAGGATCTGTAAAGCAGCTTATTCAGCTTGCTGGTATGAAAGGTATCATTGCTTCATCATCAGGAAAGAGTATCGACTTCCCAATTATTTCTTCAAACAAAGAAGGCCTTTCTCCAACAGAGTATTTTATTACAACCTATGGAGCTCGTAAAGGTACATCTGACACCGCTCTTAAGACTGCTGAAGCTGGATATCTTACAAGAAGATTAGTCGACGTATCTCAGGATGTTATTGTTTCAGAAGAAAATTGTGGAACAAAAAATTCTAAATTATTAAAAACAGAAAATGTATTAGGTATTGAGCTTCCTCTTTCAAAGAGTATAAGAGGTAGAGTAATTGCTCAAGATTTAATTGGAAAAGATGGAAAAGTTTTATTTAAAAAAGGAGTATTGATTAGAAAAGAAGATTCAAAATTAATTGAAGAAGCAGGAATTGAAGAGTGTCATATTTATTCTCCACTTTCTTGTGAATCTTTATATGGGGTTTGCCAAAGATGCTATGGACTCGATTTAGCTCGAAATGATTTTGTGAAGGTTGGGGAAGCTGTAGGTATAGTGGCTGCACAAGCCATTGGAGAGCCTGGTACACAGCTTACAATGCGTACCTTCCACTCTGGAGGGGTCGCAGGAGCAGACATTACTCAAGGCCTTCCTCGTGTTGCTGAAATCTTTGAAAGACGCTCACCAAAAAATCCTGGAGTCATTTCTCTTTCAAATGGAGAAATCACAGAAGTTAAAAGAGAAGGAAAGTCAAAAAGTATTGTTGTTATGAGTAATGATGATGGATCATATTCTGCATCAAAGAAAAAAGGTTTAAAGATAGAATACGAAATGGCCTATTCAAGAAGAGCAATTGTTAAAGTCGGAGACAAGGTTGTAAAAGGTCAAGCGCTTACAGACGGATCATTAAATATTGAGGATCTTTATGAATTAGCAGGAAAAGAAGCAGCAGAAGAATATATTGTAAATGAATTAAATAAAGTTTATGAACTTCAAGGGGCTTCAATTTCAAGAAAGCATATAGAGCTTATCATTAAGCAAATGTTATCTCGCATAAAAATTAAAGATACTGGAGATACAAATTTTACAGCAGGTGAGACTGTAGAAATCTCAGACTTTAGAATTGAAAATGATAGAGTGAAAGAAAATGGAGGGCAAGTAGCAAAAGGGGCAAATCTAATACTCGGTATTTCAGAAGTCGCTTTAACTACAAACTCTTGGCTTTCTTCAGCTTCATTCCAACACACAACAAAAGTTCTCATTAATGCAGCGACTCGTGGACAAGTAGACAGATTACACGGTCTAAAAGAAAATGTAATTATTGGAAGATTAATCCCAGCAGGAACTGGTATTAAAAAGAAAGAAGAATAATTTATAATTTATTAAAAATAAAAACAGCCTCAAGAAATTGAGGCTGTTTTTTAATATTGCATAGACCAAATAAATTTTATATGTAAAAATTTTATTTTTACATATAAAATTTTTACTTTCATTTTAATTTTTTCTTTTAATTCTTTTAAATATAAGTCTGGATCTTCCGTTATTTTTATTATTTTGCCATGACAATTTATTTTTAAAATAAATTTATTCATTTTAGTCTTTATTATAGGTGAAAGACCATTAGGACAAAAAACAGGAAGATAATCCATCACAGCTTCTTCTTCTACAGAAGTTAAGACACCATCAATTTTTTTAATAGCAATATTTTTATATAAAATTACTGCAATTATTAAAATTAAAAGAAAAATTACAAACAAAGCAATATTCTTCGAATCATTGATTTCGAATAACAAAGAAATTAATAAACTTTTCATATCTATTTATTTTTTAATTATTTAAAATAAATTCCTTTTAAATTCTATAATTTAAAATCTCTTTTGTCAAATCATTTTACCTTTCTTTATTTTCTCTATTTCTGTTAAAATGTAATAGAAATATGAATCCAAAAGATCAAATAAAGCAAAGCCTTTCTATCTTAGATGTAGTCTCTACATATGTTCGACTTGAAAAATCTGGATCTCAATACAAAGGTCGATGCCCATTTCATAATGAAAAATCACCCAGTTTTTTTGTTTCTCCAGATAGAGGCAATTATCATTGTTTTGGATGCAATGAGCACGGTGATATTTTTTCTTTTATAGAAAAAATAGAGAGTGTACCTTTTTATGAAGCATTATCTATTTTAGCAGATAGGGCAGGAATAAAGCTTTCTCCATATAAAAAAGAAGAAAAAGATAAAGAATCAAATTTAATTTCTCTTTTACAAAAAGCTACAAATCATTTTGAAAAAAATTTAGAAAATTCTCCTCTTGCTAAATCTTATTTAGGGTCTCGCGCACTTCTTCCAGAAACTATTAAAAAATTTAATATTGGCTTTTCACTCGGTGGCGAAAGTAGTTGGAGAGATTTATTTATTGATTTATCTAAAAATGGATTTTCGCCAGAAGAAATGATTTCAGCTGGAGTAGTAATAAAAAAAGAAGGAGAAGAAAAATATTTTGACAGATTTAGAGGAAGGATAATGTTCCCAATTAAAAATTCTCTTGGAAATGTTGTGGGCTTTTCAGCGAGAATTTTACCGGAATTTGATGATGGGAAAGCCGGAAAATACATAAACTCTCCAGAGACAGACGTGTATCACAAAAGTAAAATACTTTTTGGGTATGATTTAGCAAAAAGAAGTATTGCAGAAAAAAAAGAAGTTGTTTTAGTAGAAGGGCAAATGGATCTTATTATGAGTCATCAAGCTGGAATACAAAATGTTGTCGCAGTGTCTGGCACTAGTCTCACAGAAGAGCATGTTAAAATTTTAAAAAGGTTCGCAGACAAAGTACTTCTTTCATTTGATCAGGATATTGCTGGAGAGACAGCAATGAAAAGATCAGCACTTCTTGCTCTTTATGGAGGTCTCGATGTATTTATTGTGCCAAAAAAAGAAGGAGTAAAAGATACGGCAGATTTGATAAAAGAATTTGGAGGTGAAGCCTGGAAAGAATTGGTAGATAAAAGAGTTCACTTAATAGAATATCTTCTTTCATCTTTATTTGAGAAAATTAAAGATGAGAGAGAAAGATTAAAAATAGCTAGAACAGAAATACTTCCATTTTTAAGAGCTATAGAAAGCGACATGGATAAAGCTTATTTTATAAGGTTTTTAGCGGGAAAATTAAATATAGAAGAAATAGATATTTATAATGATTTAAAGAAAATTAAAAATATAAATAGTGAAGAATTTTTTGCGAAGAAAGAGGACGTAAAAAATGAAGAAAATATTTTATCTAAAAAAGATTTAATTTTAAAAGAAATATTAGCTATAACAAAATTTAAAAATATAGATTTAGAAAAAATGTCAGCTAAATATTTTGAGCCTTTAGGCATTATAGATTACAAGAAAATATTTGGAGATGAGAAAGAAAATTTTCCAGAAGAGATAATAGAAAAAGAAATATCTAAATTAGAAGATAAAATATCAAATAATAATCTATATATAGAAGATGAAAAAGTTTTTATAAATGAGACTTTAAGAGATTTGACGAATAATTATAAAATAGAGCTTTTAGAAGAAGAGGCGAAAAAATTACGTGTACTATCTGAAAAAGACACAGAAGAAAATTTAATAAGAGTCTCAGATTTAAGAAAAGAAATTCATAAATTAAAAACAAAATAATTAAAAATAAAATTATCTTAAATTTGTGTAATATTAATAGGGTTTAGATTGTAGTATATCCACAGGGCTAAGTATTGCATATTTTTTATATATAAAGTATAATATAAAAAATTTGACAACAGCATGTTCGCGTTTGTCAATTAA
>JAUPLJ010000035.1 GCA_030837425.1 Patescibacteria group bacterium | reverse complement strand
TTCAAAGCTAGCAAGCTCGCCACCTAAATTATAAAAATCAACTATTGATGCCCCAATATATTTATAAAAGAAAAATCCTAAAAAGTATCCTACAATCCCTCCTAATATTGACCCCATAGTCGCAACAAAAGTCACTTTTTGCCAACTATATTTAACTTTATGAACAAGCATAAACAAAACTAAAAAGTACGCTGGAAATGGAGATATGCAAGATTCAGCAAAAGAAACCCAAAATAAAGTTTTGACTGCATGTTTATGATTGGCCGTCCTTTCTGACCATTTAATAAATCTATCTTTCATAATTATTTTTATTAACTCTCCCCAAATGCTTCATTTCATTTCGCATTTTTCCCCTCCCTAATATTAGGGAGGGGTTGGGGAGGGTTACCTCATTTGAGATCCGTTTTTTGCTTCTATTGTTGGAGTGAGGAGAGCGAGTGAATCTTCTCCTGTCGCGAGGATCATAGCTTGTGATTCTAAGCCCATCATTTTTCTTGGCTCAAGATTTGTAATGAAAGCAAATTGCTTTCCAATTAAAAAATCTTTTTCGAAAAACTTTTTAATTCCAGAAAGGACTTGTCTCAGGCTTTCTTCCCCAAAATCCACAGCTAATTTATAAAGCTTCTCACTCCCTTCAACTTCTTCCACGCTTATTATTGTCCCGATTTTTATTTCAACTTTTTGTAAATCTTCTATAGTGATCATATTAGTTAATACAATATTTCTGTAAATATATTTCGATTATAGCATTTCTAATTTTTTTTTGCTTCTTTGTCTAAGAATCTTTGAAGAATTATGGCTGCTGCTGAGTCGTCTGCATCATGTCTATCTTGAAATCTTCTCGCTTCAATGGTTGAGAGCCACTCTTTTTCAAAATAAACTTCTAAATTTGTCTTTTCTTTTAATTTTTCAGAAAAAGATTTTGCTTCTTTTAAAATTTTATTTTCTTCCCCTTTTAAATTTAAACTTTCACCTATTACAATTTTTTCTATCTTTTTTTCTTCTATAATTTTAAATATTTTTTCTACAGAATTTTCTTTAGAAGAATTTGCAAAAATTAAAAACGGGAAAGCGAAACTCCCTCCTTCATCAGATATGGCCAACCCGATTTTTTTCACACCATAGTCTATCCCAAGATATCTCATAATTATTTATTTAATATTTTTTGAATTGCTTCCCTTACCATTATTCTATCATCGCTTGGGACTTTTTTACCTTTGATATCCATTGTGTTTAATGACCCACGTGTCGCAAGAAGTACTACATCTCCTTCTTTTGCGATAGAGACTGCTTTTTTAATTGCTTCATTTCTGTCTATAATTATAAATAAATCTTCATCTCTCTTTTTCCCAAATTTTTCTGCTTCATTTGCGATTTTTTCGGCAAGAATAAGCTCATCATCAAAATATGGATCAGAGTCTGAGACTATTACAATATCTGCCTTTTTACCAACAGCTTCTCCCATATCGTACAATCTTTGCTCATCTCTTCCTCCCCCATCTCCTCCTAATACTATTATCACTTTATTTCCTATTGAGTTCTTTTTTAGATTTTCTGCAGAATCAAGCAAGCTATTCATACTTAATTTCTCATGAGCATAATCAACTATTACTTTAAAATCTTGACCTTCCTCTATCAACTCCATTCTTCCTGGAATTAAATTTAATTTTAAAAGTCCTTCTTTGATTTGAGAAGTGTTGAGATTATATTTTTTCCCAAGTAAAATAGCAGGTAGAGCATTATAAATATTAAATTTACCAAGAATATTTAATTTATAATTTTCCTTTTCAAATTCAAAAGAAACTCCTGATGAGTCTTCTTGAAAATTTGAGATTCTTCCGAGAGAATAATTTAATTTCTCTATCTTATTTTTAGAAACCTCTAAAAAGTGATTTGAATTTTCATCGTCAGCATTTACTACAATTAATTTTAATTTATTAAAAATATTTTTTGAAAAAATTCTCATCTTGGTTGCTCTGTATTTTTCAAAAGACCCTCCATGTGAAGCTAAGTGTTCTGGCGACAAATTTGTAAAAACAGCAACATCCAAAAACAACCCTAAATGTCTCCATTGCTTTATTCCTTCACTTGTCACTTCTAGTACCACATACTTACAGCCAGCGTTTTTCATTTCTCTTAAATATTTTTGTAAAATAAATCTTCCGGGCATACTCATATGATATTTGTTTGGAAAATCTTTTTCTCCAACTTTGATATTCGCAGTAGAAATAAGCCCAACTTTTTGGCCGGTCTCACTCAAGACTGAGTGGATAAAATTTACAGTTGAGGTTTTACCTTTTGTCCCAGTCACGCCGATCATTATCATTTTTCTAGCTGGAAATCTATAAATAATGACTCCTAGAATTGATAATAAAAAATGATACACAGGTTGACCAAGCTTGTATAATTTTTTAGGGATAAATTTTTCTATAAATCTCAAGATTTTTTCGAGCATGCCTTTGTTTTGATTTATTCTAACATGTTAAAACTTTTCCACAAATGTTAAGAACTATATTTGCATTTTTAACTATATTGTATATAATTATATATGTAAACTTAAATACCAGAGAAGTTTACGTAAGTTAAAAACCCCCGAGATATCGGGGGTTTTTAACGTCTATACATTTATTCATTTATTTAAATAAAGTCTCAAAAAAAACATAATCCTGCCCCAACAAGCATCTTTTTAAATTAAATAGATTTGTGTCTTTCTCTTTTTTTGAAGCAAGTATTCCAACCGCACCATCATAGCCAAAACTTTTTACAATATTTTCTACTCTATCGTCTGTACCACCATAAGGATAAGCAAAAACATTCTCGACGGATGATGTCCCTACCATATCAATAATTTTTTGTTTGTTCTCCTCTATTTCATTTCTAACAGCGCTGTCACTATATTTTGGTAGATATACATGGTTCAAGGTGTGACTTGCTATTTTCATTCCACTGGCGGCAAGATCTTTTATCTCTTGTGAGGTCATACACGCAGGGTACTTATCTATACAATCAGAATAAATAAAAAATGTGGCCGTAAAATTATATTTTTTTAAGATTGGAAAAGCGTTGGTATATTGAGAAGCATATCCATCATCAAAAGTTAGTATAAAAGATTTGTTTAAATCAAAATCAGCTTTTCCGGTCTTAAGATAATTTATATAATCTGTAGTAGTGATGGTGTGATAGCCTTTATCAGACAAAAACTTCATTTCTTTTTCAAAAATTTCTGGGCTTGTTATAAACTTTTTTGTTTTTGGACCATCGCTTGATTTTACCTCTCTGATTTGATGATATCCAAACATTAAAATTTTAATAGTGCTTTTTGTATTTATAATATCATCTACTACTTCTTTATCAGGAGAAGTCTCTTGTTTTTCATCTTTATCTTTAATAATGTCATTAATTTCTCTAAAGTCTGCTGCTTTTACAGCATCTTCTATCCCTGACACTTCTTCATCGAGAGAGATCGCTTTGTCTCTATATATATTCTGCTCTGTTGAAATAGTATTTTTAGGTGTAAAAAATATGTATGAAAATAAAAATGGGAAAAATATAAAAACAGGAATAAAAAAAGAGAAAAGATAATTATTATTTTTATTTTTTTGTATAAAAAAAATAGACATATATCTGTAAATATTCTTGAGTATTATTATACAATAATACTATTAATTATTTAAAACTTCTCTATTTCTAAAGACTTTTGACTTATTTGGTAAATCTTTAAAACCAGAAGGTTTGAGACGATTCCCTCTATAGTATTTATGTAGATAAGAAACTACAGGAAGCTCTCCCTTCTCTCCAAATCTTATTCTGTCAAAATTTCTGTCTAAAAAGATATGTATGTTTATAACTACAATGGTTAGAATTAAAAATAAAAATAAAATTATATACAAAATATTTTTTCTATAAACGAAAGCATGATCTTTTATTAATCTATAAAGTGAAAATATAAAAACAAATAAAAGTAAAATAAGTAGGCCTGGGATTATTTTTAAAAATTCTAAAAAGTTATTAAAGTCAAATGAATCGATACGTAAAAAATTTATAGACTCTTGATGCTCATGAAAGATTAATAAAATAAAATTTCCAATATAAAGAGACGCTAAAAACATTATTAAAATAAAAGACATTAGCAAAAAACCTTGTAAAACAAAGTAAAATTTTGGCTTCATTTTAATTTTATTGTCTTTTATTTTTTCATTAATCTTTTTGATTAAATCATCTTTTAAATTTTCCATATCTTTTTAATTAAATTTTTTTTCTTCAAGAATCTTTTTTATTTCCTTTTTTCCTCTTTGGATTCTGACTCCTACAAGGGAAACAGGTATCTTTAACACGTCTGAAATATCTTTATAGGAAAAATCTTCATAAAAATAAAGTATTATGATTTCTTTATATTTTATGTCTATCTCTTCTAAAATGCTGTCCAAATATTTTTTTATCAAAAGTTTTTCACTATCACTCTCGCTGTCCTCTTTTGCTTTTGGATGAGCGAAAGATAATGCTTCATCAAAAATATCAAAACTAAAAGGCCGACTAGAATTTTTCTTCAACAGATTTACAGCTTCGTTGTGAGCAATACGATAAATCCATGGAGAAAATTTCTGATCAGTGTCAAAATTATTTATATTTATAAAACATTTTATAAAAACATCTTGAAGTAAATCTTGCTGATCTTCTTTATTGGAAAGGAATTTATTAAAATATCTGTTTAATTTATCTGTGTATCTTCCGATAATTAATTCAAAATGATCTTTCTTTCCTTTTTGGACCAAAAGTACAATTTCTTCATCTGTCAGATCTAAATAAGCTTTTTGGTTTTCTTTTTCCATAGTTGTTTAGCACTTAGATCTCTAGTATATAATACAAAAACTAAATTTAAAAATTACATTTTATTCCCCTTTTTCTCTATTTTCTTATGTCTTTATATTTTTTTGTAAACGGTCTATTGAAAGAATTAACCAGATTGTATTTGTCTTATAAGTGCGACCTTATTAACATATCGTATTCGCTCTTAAATATTCTTTTAGCAAAAATAAATATTGTATAAACAATAAAATATGCCGCGAATACATCTATAGAGTAGTGAAGATGCCCCAAAAGGACCAAGGCGGCCATCATTATAGATAAAGCTATAAATAAAATTCTAAAAAATCTATTTTTCCAAAACATAAGAGCCAGCAAGAATGAGTAGCCAACATGGCCTGAGAAAAATAAATCTGCTCCTGTACTCATGCCATAATAGTATTGAATATCTGGAGGAGAAAGATGAGTTAATATTAAAAAGAAAGAGCGAATAGCAAAAAATATCCCTGTACATATTAATACAAACGGGGCTCTCTTTGGTCTAACTAAAGATAAAATTATAGCTACTGCCCCCATAAAAAATATACTGAAAAAGAACCATGGGGCCACATAAAGAGTTGGCAGATTATCTAAAAATATATCTTCAGCTACTGGGCCTTTTATGGTTGCAATATACTCATAGGCAAAAAAACTAACAAATAGTCCAAATAAAAATAAAAACAGCCCTATAAGCATATTTTGCAGCGTCCTTTTATGGGTAAATACTTCTTTATAACCTTTTAAGAATTCTTTCATGTGTATGATTTATGTGTGATTATGATTTTGGAATTATTATAAGAGGCGCTTTATAAGTGCCTCCTGAATAATCTCAAAAATTATTTCTTAGCGAACTTGCCAAGATCTAATAAAATATAAATTGCTGATAGACCTACTAAAAGATAAACAAACTTTGATAGTGAGCTCTCACCAAAGACTGTAGTTACTAAATTAAAACTAAACATACTAAATAACCAATTTAAACCTCCTAC